>JBATHN010000115.1:0-5052 GCA_049666885.1 Desulfobacterales bacterium | reverse complement strand
CCCATGACACCGTAACCTACAACTATTAAAATAGTTTAAATGATGAGAGCGTCCTCTATATACCACAACCGACTTCAACCAACGGCACTCGGCAGCGCGTCATGGTGGCTTCTTTGATTAATTGCCGGATATTCCTTCTCCCGCTGCTGCGATCTTGGTTTCGAACCCACCCATGAAACGCGAGGACGTTAACGTCACGTCTGATTCTTTCCAGGCTTTTTTGAACCTTTCTTCGATGACAACGACCTGGTCCTCCTTACCCTGAGCACGAAGGCTCTCCATCAACCCGAATAAAGACCAGCCGTTCTCGCGATTTCGGCTGAGGTCTTGCCAATAGATGGCTTCGGCCTCTTCGGGCCGACCAGCTTCCAGTAATACCGCTCCCAACGATTGCCTCACCGGGACATGCCAGTCGGGTGGTTCATTATAGATGAGGTTGTCCTCCAATAGGATTGCCCGATGGAGCCGGGCGATGGCCTGTCCGTAGTCCTTCCGCTTGGCGGCCAGTTCGCCGGCAAGTACCTCGACAGCAATCTCCAAAATCGCTTTGGCTCCGTTTCTGGAGAACGTTACACGATAGTCGTCCAAGGAGTTTTGTGCCGCAATCCGTTGAAGACGCTCCAACTCCAGGTTCGCCTCATTCAATTCCCCCTTGGCAGTAAAGGCCAGTCCGCGGGCATAGTGCCACACAGCGGTCCAGAAAAGGCTGTCTTCAGACGGTTGGGGTTCTTTGAGGATCAGGTCCCATTCACCAAAGCGGGTGTAAGCGAAAAGGGGCGCAACCAAAAACTGATGCAGAAGAGGCACTTCGCGCCAGGCCCCCTCTGGGATCGCGGACGCTGATTTGCGGGCGGCTTCGATTGCCGCCTGTCTGCGCCCTTCCATCGTGGCCGAGTCCCACAAAAAGTGAATGTTGTGTGGATAGTAGGCCAGCGGATATACACCCTGGGCTCGGCACTGGACGATGTAATCTTCATCGGCAGCGATGGCATCCTGGTTGCTCTTGGATGCGTCGGCATAGCGGCCGATACGGCGGAAAATGTGTGAGGGCATATGCACGAGGTGGCCGGCTCCGGGCGCCAAGGTCCCAAGCCTTTCGGCTGCGGTTTCAGCGAGACCCGGTCGAGCCAATTCGACGGTGTGAATATACAGGTGAATGGCTCCGGGATGAGCCGGATTACGTGAGAGGACGGATTCCAGCACACGCATTACTTCTGATGTCTCCGGATATGGTTGCATATCGCGCGTCCAGTAATTCCAGGGCCGCAGGTCCATGACCGCTTCCGCGTATAGTGTCGCCACATCGAGATCATCGGGATACCGTTCGTACAGTTCACCCATCGCCTCGGCATATGCGAGATCCAGGGCATTACGGTTGGGTTTTTCCTCTATGGAATAACGCTTGGCCAGCGCCTCGATGTACGCCTTCTCTTTTTCAGAGGCATTTTTCTTCAGCGCGATCGCCTTCTGGATCGTTTCGTATGCGATTGGTTCGGCTTCGGGGGGCATGGCCATGTTGATGTTGGGTCCAAGCACCAATGCCACTCCCCAGTAAGCCATTGCGCAGTCGGGATCGAGGCGCGCTGCCTCACGAAAGGATCGCATGGCTTCAGCGTGGTTAAAACCATAGGTCAACATCATGCCCTGGTTGAAAAACAGCTGTGCCCGAGCCGAATCCGTCGTTACAGGAAACTCATGGTTCCCCAGGTTCTGAAGACGAGGGGCAATCTGGTCCGACAGAGCAGTCGATTGGGTGTCATTTTGGGGAGCCGTTGGCGCTGCCGCCACTGAATCAGCGGTTAATAAACCGGCCATGACGAACGCAAGCGCCAGAGATAGTATACCGATATATTTAGACTTTTTGGAATTCATTGTTTTGCCTCCGGGTTTGATTCCGGTTAAATTTTGTCGATGGGGAGTCGTTTTGGCTCAAACAGGGCAGATGTGGACCAAATGTCAGCGGTAGCAAGGAAACGGTAAGTGAGAATAGAAGCGAATGATTACTGAATGTGTTTTAAGACAAAACGGCTCATCAAGCCTATAAACGGAAATAGCACGTTATATTTTGTTGGAACGTGGGTGACATGTAAAAAAACACTATAACCCTTGCTATAAATTAATACCACGATGTGGCATTTCAAGGGGTGGTCGATTTTGCGGGCTCCCTTTGTTCATATATGAGTGGTTCTTCCTCTTATGGCGTCATCCTGATTCCAAATAACAGTTGACCCAGTGGGCCGGTAGCTGTTAGTTTTTTTCGTAAACCTTATCCCGTGCAAAGGGTACGCTCTCAACTTTTAAAGTTTTATATTATCAGTGGCCTTGCGTTTGTATTGACCCAGCCCCCCTGTGACAACCATGACATGCCGGTGTACCCAACTTCTCATTTATGGCTAAACATCAACCTGCCCGTTTCGACCCCATTGGCCTGCGCAATCATTATCGAATTGGAATTGATCGGCCTGATCGACCCTGTTTAAGGCTTCCGGGTCCTCTCACCGCAAACAACCAAATAACTGAGCACAAGGGTTACGATAGGAGGGTCTCTACATCAGCACCAAACGGGTAATGTGTGTTCCACATCCCGGCGAGTCCTTGCGCCCGGGATTTTCGTTAGCACCTGAAAAACGTTCGGTCAAACTTTTATTGCCGATGCTGAATATAAAAAATGCAGGGGTTCTCAAAAACACAAAGGGTGACCCAAAGAATCGTGAGCCACCCTGTGAAGAGAGGTCGTATGAAAGAGGTTACACCTCAAAGGCTGAAGGTAAACTGTAGCCTCTTCATTAAATTCTTTACAGCCAGGAGCATTACTTCATAAACTTTATTTAGTCCAAGCCGTCTCTTCGTTGCTTATCCATTACCTATTGTCCGGATAAGGTGTGATCCCATTATCCTTGTCCTTTGGGCACCATCTGCCCATTTGGTCGATAAATCTTATGTGATCTCGGATTGTCCAGTTCTTGGTTCCTAAAGGTCGCAGCGGCACCAGATAACGTTTTGCATTATAGAGTTTTACCTTCTCTTCGTAAGTCATCGTTTGATTCCCAAATGAATCTTTGCTGTGAATGGATAACTGATCTCCATATCGAGATTTCGTTTGACCTCTTTTCTTTAAAATCGTTTGAGGTAATAACTCGTCCATCATTGCCGACAATAAATAATCTGGATCGCTCACTCTTCGTCATTGTCCTTTCCTGTTTTTAAATTACGTTGGTCCCCAGTTATTCCGGTAAGACCAAACAAGAACCATACCAACACAAATCTTTCAGACAATATAATAGTAATAACAAATGGTTGATGCAGATAATGTCGATTAAAATGGAAACGATTGTGGATTAGAAATGTGGAAATCAATCAATACATTTATGAAACCTATTTCATAGAGAAGCCTTGGAGGATTTTTCTTGGTTCTCGCCATTGCAAAAATCTCGTTTTATACTGACCATACTCCGGATATGGGTATCCCCTTTTCCCCTCGGGCCGTCTCATTGGATAATGCCATTGAGTCCAAAAGAAGCAAGCGGCAAGTGCAGATGTCGATGATTACGGTAGCGATAGATAGATGAAGATGTAATCGCCATCATTGATATCTATCGTCAAATCGCCACCCCGTGACGCTGCATAAACAAGCCAAGCAGGGGCATCAGCCTTTCCACACTCAAAATTTGGATACCCCTCGCCTATTTTACCTTGATACCAAGACAGCATCATTGGATCAGCACATTGCTTCTTGGCCTCTTGTTTGGCGATATCCTTTGCAGTAACGAAATCAAGGTCGGAGTCTTCGACTTGAACTCTTATAAGTGTTCCGAGGTGGTGCATGATCGGGTATCCTCACTATCCAGGAAATAATCAAATTCAATTTGGCTGTAAAGCAGATAGACGGTTTTTCCATCAATGCAATTACTTAATAGGCATACTTTGCCATGGAGAGACTATCTTACCAAAAAAGTTTAATCAATGATTTCAATGCAATAGTTCAAAGATAAGCTTAATTATTGTTTGGCACAGTTTTTGTTATTGACAATTACAAAGGTATATACCCTTATAACCAACGCCAGGACCTGGCTCCTCAATGGAAAGGAGGAGCAGCATGAAAGCAAAATATTTCATTATACCGATTCTGATTGTGACCTTCGTCACAGCCATCGTCGCACCACCAGCTCACGCCGAACTGGTAACGCTCACCCTCATTCTGGCAGCGGCGTTCGCTTCGGCGGTTGTCGCAAGTGAAGTCATCAATTCCGAAACCGATACCGAAACGGCTTCGAAACGGAACGAGCCCGATTCAGTTGAGCAGGCCACCGTTGATCATTCAAAACTCGAACCAGCTCATCAATAAACAAGCCAACAGTGTATGGTTCTTGTTATTGGACATCATTGAAAAATGATGGGCATGGATAATAGCGGGGAGGGGTCCCATTTCGACTCCCCCCGCTTTTTTTGGCAGGCTTGTCCACCTGAAATGACTGGTTATATGATAATTACTAAATATCGGGCAACATCAGGGCTGAGGTTAAACGGTAACGTCGCCATTGGCCTGGGCTTGAACCACGGTAATGGCAATCAGGTCCACCACGCTCTCCATTTCCGAATTACGTTGCAGCACATTGAATGGGCGGTCGATACCCATCAACAGCGGACCTACCACCTTTGCGCCGCCCAACCGGTTCATCAGTTTATAGGCGATGTTTCCCGCTGCAAGGTCCGGAAAAACAAGCACGTTGGCGGCCTGTCCCAGGCGGTTAAAGGCGAAATCCTCGCTCAGAACGCGTCCCATTACGGCGGTATCCGCCTGCATTTCACCGTCTACAACCAGGTCTGGATTCTTCTCCCGTGCCAGGGCGGCGGCACGCGCCATGCGCTGTGTATCTTCATTGCGTACGCTGCCGAAATTGGAATAGGAGAGCATGGCCACACGAGGCGTCATATCGAAAAAAAACGCCATCTCGCCCGCCAGTACGGCGATTTCCGCCAGATCCGATGCATCCGGGTGGGTATTGACCGTCGCATCGGCAAAAAGCAGGGTGCGGTTCTTCTGGATGATGA
>JBATHN010000114.1:0-2733 GCA_049666885.1 Desulfobacterales bacterium | reverse complement strand
CATGCCCTGATACGGGACGATGATTTGTTTGGCTACCTGGAAAAATACGGTGCGCGGATTCATAAATTGGAGGCCGATGCAGTGGAGCGAATGGTATCCGATTCGGTGGCGATCAAATCCGCGATCGTCAACCAGGATGAAAAGGAGGGCGGCCTGCGGCGCCTGCTGAATTTCGGTCACACCTTCGGCCATGCAATCGAACATCTCAACCGCATTTCGCATGGCGAGGCCGTCAGCATCGGCATGGTGATCGCCGTGGATATTTCTGTACGCAAAGGGCTGCTGTCAGTTTCAGATGGGGACAGAATCAAGCAGCTCCTGCACCGCCTCAACTTGCCGGTTCGGTGCGGCATCGATCCGGCCCGTATGATCGATGCCATCCGCAAAGACAAAAAAAGAGAAAGCGATGCCGTCCATTTCATCCTGCTGCGCGGCATCGGCGAAGCAGTGGTTCATCATATCCCCCTTGCGGAATTTCAAGATTTTTTCAAGAGTAAACACAACTCATGACACGCCGTCGCCGGTATTATAACTTCATTTTAAAACCTTCGTAACCGTTCACAGGGTTGCAAAGTCCGAAGCGCTTCAAACCACCTAATTGTAAGCGTTTACAGGGTGCCGCAGATGCAAGGCGTCGGGCGCGCAGACGTACTTTTGTACTTCAAGTGCCCGACAACAAAACAGATGCGGTGCCCTGTGAACGCTTACAATCCTTCCAACCGATCGGCCGATTATCAGACCTTTTTAATGATCACGAGCGTAATATCGTCATGGGGGGGCAGTCCTTTCGAGAAACGATTTACCTCTTCGAAGACATTTTGTAAGATAGCAGCCGAATTTTCCTTTGCAGACGCCCGAACAATTTGGCGGAATCTTTCCTTGCCAAACGCATGCCCCCCGGCATCGCTGGCCTCCCAGATCCCGTCCGTTCCCAACGCGATGATTGTGCCGGCGGAAAGGTCGTCGATTTCATGGTCAGTGTATCCGAACTTCTTGTCGACTCCCAATGGCAGCCCCGATCCGACGAGCTCTTCAAATCGGTCTTCCTCCGGTTTATACATCAAGGCCGGTTCGTGACCCGCGCGGACCCAGTGCGCCGTCCCGTGACGGGGGTCAATTTCTATGAAAAACAGGGTCATGAAATGACCGGAATCCCCCATATCCCAAGCGAGGTCCCGGTTCATCAGCGATACAACCTGCGAGGGTCGGCCGGGTTGGGCGGCCCGCGTCCTTATAAATGCCCTGGCCGAGGTCATGAGCAGGGCCGCATCGACGCCATGCCCCGAGACATCGCCAATAACCACCTGCAACTTTTCAGATGAATACTCGGGGCCGAACAGAAAATCGAAGTAATCACCGCCGACCTCCTCACAGGAAACGCTGCGACCGGCGACATCGAGCCCCTCGATCTTCGGTGCAGCCTGTGGAATGAGGCTCCTTTGAACCTTCCCAGCGAGGGCCAGGGCTTTTTTCTGTTCGGTCAGATCGGCGACGAACGCCACATTACCCATTTTAATCCCCTGCGAATCCCGCAACGTATTCCCATGGATCAATACGGGAACAATCCGCCCGTCCCTGGCCACAAGCGATCCCTCGAATTTGCGAAAGTCTCTGGCCAGAATTCTTTCTCTGTTGAGGGACAAGAATTCGCCAAACTGCGTTGTCGCCAAATCAAACGGTGTCTTTCCCAGAATATCCTTCGGCTGGTATCCGAGCATCCGGCAGTAGGCGTCGTTCGCATATTGGATCTTCAGATCATCATCCATCATGAGGAAACCTTCGCCGGTGGTTTCGACAATTCGCCGAAACTTTTCCTCACTTTTTCGGAGCTCTTCCTCTGCGAGTCGTCTTTCGGTAATGTCGATAACGATACCCTGATTGTAGCGTTTATTGCCGGCGGCGTCCCTGACGACGGTTGTCTGATCTTCAACCCAGCGGATAGCGCCTTTACTGGTGACGATTCTGTAAAACTGGGTGTATTCCTCGACGTTTTTTCGGGTATATTCTTTGATTTCTTCAGTCATCCGTTCATGGTCATCCGGATGCACGATATCTCTGAAGACAGTCTGTCCGCTCAGAAAACGATCGGCCGAGTACCCGAAGCGGGCAATGTTTTCAGAAACATATATCAGGCGGGGATCATCTCCCGCGAGGCGTCTGAACAGGATGACGGGGCTTTTGTCGATAATCACCTGGGCCATGCGCAGGGCTTCAGTTGTTTGATCCCGCTGCGAGAGCTTTCCGGACTCAGGACGACATTGGTTATGGCGTTTCAATTTGAACTCATTGCGCTGCTTCTCTTCTGTTTCCAGCCGTCGCCGCAGCGTGTCGGCTTCAGCTGCCCGGCGGCGGAACTCCTGTAGCTCTTGAATGAGTTCATCTTTTGATTTGTTACTGTCCGGTTTCATTTTTTTCGTCCGGCCACGCCGTTCTTAATTTGTGCCCATCCACGGTTTCATTAAGGGCACTGATTAGTTTCCGATCCAGAAATGCGCAATTTTCTGCAAGTTCAAGGAAATCAAGGAATTGCGCGGAGGCATACTCCTGTATGCCGCACAAGCGATTCCGCCGATTGACGCCGGAATTGCGGAAAAGGGCCATTTATGGACGGAAACTAACTAGACCCATCCGCGGTTTCATGAAGGGCACTGAAAAGTTTCCGATCCAGAAATATGCAATTTTTCGCAAGTTCAAGGAAATCAAGGAATTGCGCGGAGGCATACTCCTGTATGC
>JBATHN010000113.1:0-1963 GCA_049666885.1 Desulfobacterales bacterium | reverse complement strand
GTTTAAAAATGAACGATTTCGCGCCCAACTGGTAAAAATTAACCTCACTTTGATGGTTGTGGACGAGGCGCACTGCATCTCCGAGTGGGGGCATAATTTTCGGCCCGAATATCTGAATCTGCCAGATTACCAGAAGGAGTTCAACATAGGGCAAACGTTGCTGCTGACCGCGACCGCTACCCAACGGGTGATTGAAGACATGTGCGCCAAATTCGATATTCTCAGAGAAAATGTTTTTGTGACGGGGTTTTATCGCGGCAATCTTTTTCTGCAGGTTACCCCGACGGCCTCATCTGAAAAAAAAGAGCGCCTGCTGCAAAGAATTCGTGAAGCCCCTCAGGAATCGGCCATTGTCTATGTCACCCTGCAGAAAACGGCGGAGGAGGTGGCAGAATTCCTTTGCGCCCATTATATCAACGCACATCCGTACCATGCCGGCATGGAAACCGATAAACGGGAAGAGATCCAGAACAAATTCATGGAAGGGGCCCTGGCCTGCATCGTGGCAACCATCGCCTTTGGGATGGGAATCGACAAGAAGGACATCCGCCGAATCATTCATTATGATCTGCCCAAATCCATTGAAAACTACAGCCAGGAAATCGGGCGCTCCGGGCGGGACGGCAAACGTGCTTTATGTGAAGTGCTGGCCAACCGGGACAACATTCATGTTTTGGAAAATTTTATTTACGGCGATACGCCGGAAAAGTCTTCGATCCGTCAATTGCTGAAAATCATCAAGGAAAACAAGGGCTTTGTCTGGGAAATAAAAGCGACAGCACTTTCCAATGAATTGAATATCAGAATATTGCCGTTAAAAACCTTGCTGGTATATCTGGCGATGGAAAAAGTGATTCGGCCCAAGCTGACCTATTTTGAAGAATATTCGTTCAAATTCAACACGGAGCCGACCACGATTACCGACAATTTCAAAGGGGAGCGCAAGGAGTTTGTGACCACCATCATGGATCATTGCCATACCCGGAAAATATGGACCACGGCGGATATCCCGGACATCCTGAACAATTACGAGACGGATCGGCAGCGGATTATAACCGCCCTGGAATACTTTGAGGAGAAAGGTTGGATCGAGCTCCAATCCAAACAGGAGGTCGAGGTATACGACATTCTGACCCAGTCGTTTGATCTCGATGATTTGGACAAAAAAATGTATGCTCTATTTAAAAAGAAGGAACACGTTGAGATCCAAAGAATTCACAACATGGTTGCTTTTTTTGAAAGCGAGGCCTGTATCAGCAGACGACTGGCCGGATATTTTGGAGAATATCTTGAACAAGAACGCTGCGGGCATTGTTCATTCTGTAAAAGCGGAATGGCGGTTCTGCAAAACACCACCGAACTGAAGCCCCTCTCCCATTTTGTATATAAAGAGATGACAGATGAATTTATTCATGCTGTAGGAGAGCAGTTTAGCGAAGTAAACTTAACGAAGTTTCTTTGCGGTATTTATACGCCTGTTTTCTCGAAACTGAAAATAAAGAAACTGCCGCATTTCGGCATCCTTGAAAATTATCCCTTTCTGGACGTAAAAAACTGGATCAAGGATAAAACAGAAGGAAGACCCGACTGAGCTCCAACTCACAAGTGGCTGGAAATCGTTATTGTATCAATATTGGTGGAGGCAACCGATGAATTCTAGCGGCGTAGCGCTGAAAGAGCAAAAAATAGCGGCTTTTCAGAAGATTCACGGTGATTTCAAGAAAATCATGAAAAAAGAGCGGTGCCGGACCTGTTCGTGTTTCTATTTAGATGTTTTAAGCCATG
This sequence comes from Desulfobacterales bacterium, assembly GCA_049666885.1. GTDB lineage: Bacteria > Desulfobacterota > Desulfobacteria > Desulfobacterales > SG8-13 > JARFQH01. The sequence goes on along the minus strand of JBATHN010000113.1, from coordinate 178 downwards.
TTTATGAAAAGATTAGACGCTTTCAGGAAGTAAATTCCGAAATGATGGCCTGCTGAAGAACATCATCGAGGGCGAGGATGCGGCAACGATCTGCGCAACACTTGTCGACATGCAACTTGTCTCCCAAATCGACCATGCGGCTTACATGGGCAGAGAACTTGCGAGGGTTGAGACCTGC
>JBATHN010000112.1:0-3363 GCA_049666885.1 Desulfobacterales bacterium | reverse complement strand
ACTTTACTGGGCCGTCGGGTGCGGGTGCCGGTGGACATGGTGGTTCTGTGCACTGCTATAGAGGCCCGCCACGACGCTGGCGACGTGGGACGCCTTTTCGGGGTCAACCAGGGCGCCGATGGATTTTTCCTGGAGGAGCACCCCAAGCTGGGGCCCCTCAACACGGCCACCGACGGGGTTTTCCTGGCCGGATGCTGTCAAAAGCCGATGGACATTCCGGATACGGTTTCACAGGCGTCGGGCGCGGCCGGCAAAGCCCTGTCCCTGGCAGCGCTCGGTAAGGTCGAGGTGCCGCCCACCATCTCGTGGATCGATCCGGATATCTGCATCGGCTGCCAGGTCTGCATCGGTCTCTGCCCGTATGGTGCGATCGAATTCAACGAGCGCAAGGGAGTGTCCGAAGTGAATCCGGCGGTGTGCAAGGGGTGCGGGAGTTGCTCCGGGTTTTGTCCGAGCGATGCCGCCCGCAGCCGACACTTCAAGAGCGAGCAGATCTTCGCGGAGATCGACGGTATCATGGATGCCATCGTGAAGGTGGGACGATGAGTTTCCGTCCAGAAATGGCCCTTTCCTGTAATTCCCCGCCTGCTTCGGGACAGGTCGGCGTCAATCGGCGGAATCGCTTGTGCGGCATACAAAAGTATGCCTCCGCGCAATGCCGCCGATTTCCTTGAACTTGCGGAAAATTGCACATTTCTGGATCGGAAACTGATCAGTGCCATTAATGAAATCCCCGATGGACACCAGCTAGGCCCGTTAGGCCCGTGGGCAAGCAGTTTACCAGAAAAAAAGGAGCTCTCCATGACAGATTTCGAGCCAACCATCATCGCTTTCGTGTGCAACTGGTGCACTTACACGGCTGCAGATTTGGCCGGCACGTCGCGGCAGGCCTATCCCCAAAACGTCAGGATGATCCGTGTGATGTGCACCGGTATGGTCGACCCGCAGTACATCATCAAGGCTCTGCTGGAGGGGGCCGACGGCGTGTTGGTGAGCGGGTGCCATCCCGGGGATTGCCATTACATCAACGGCAACTTCAAAGCCCGGCGCCGGATCAAACTGCTGAAGGAGATTCTGCCCCGGTTCGGCTTCGAACAAGAACGGCTCAGGCTGACCTGGATCGGTGCCAGCGACGGCATTCAGTTTGCCGAAACCATGCGTGAACTGGTGGCCCAGGTAAAAACGCTCGGGCCGTCCCAGGCAAAACTGAAGATGGTAATTTAAGTTTAGGCCGCACCTTGCGGCGCGGCCTAAACTTAAATTTAAGAAAAGCAAAAGGAAAAAAAATGACGGCTACAGCTAAAATCGAGGTGAAGGATCGGGACATTCTGGCGGCTTTGAGGCAATTGTTTGGGTCTATTTTACGGCTCGAGGACATCAAGGCGCTGCTCGTTCCCGGCCGATTGCCCATGAAGCAGATGGTGATGCCGATGCTGATCACGGATCCGGACCGCCTGGACGGAATCGATCCGCTGGCGCCGGCGTTTCCGATGAACGCCGCCAAGGTGGTGTCGAAACTCTCTCGCAAACCGGTTGGCGGAACAATTGTGGTGGTCATGCGACCCTGCGAAATCCGCGCGTTCATCGAACTGGTCAAATTAAAGCAGGGACGCCTGGAGGAGCTGGTCATTCTGGGCATCGACTGTCTGGGGGCCTTTCGCAATGCGGACTATCTCAGGCTTGTCGGGGGCGACGGCTCGCTTACAAGTCTCGATTTCTGCCGCAGTGCGCTGGCCGGCAAAACCGGGACGGAAGAAGGAATCGATATCGCCCCGGCCTGCCGGGCCTGCGAATATCCGGTGGCCGAGGGTGCCGATGTCGTTATCGGACTGCTGGGCGTGGATGTCGACGACCACCTCTTGCTGCAGTCCCAAAGTGAAAAAGGGAGCGACCTGTTGAGTCGACTGGATTTGCCGTCGGCCCCAACCGAGAAAAACCGCGAACAGGTCATTGCCGACCTTGTGGCACGGCGCAGCGCCTATCGCGACGAAATGTTCAGCGCGACCGGTCAAGCCGTGCAAGACCTGGAGAGGCTGACCACCTATCTGGCCGGCTGCGTTAATTGCTACAACTGCCGGGTGGCCTGCCCCGTTTGCTACTGCAAGGAATGCGTCTTCGTTACCGATGTGTTCAACCACGAACCGATCCAGTATCTGCAATGGGCCCAGCGCAAAGGGATGATAAAAATGCCGACCGACACGGTTTTTTATCACCTCACCCGCCTGGCGCACATGAGCACGGCCTGTGTGGGCTGTGGCCAGTGTTCCAACGCCTGTCCCAACGACATTCCGGTGATGGAACTCTTTCGGACGGTAGCCCAAAACACCCAGCAGGCATTCGATTACGCGGCGGGCCGCAATGTCGAGGAGAAACCGCCGTTGTCCGAGTTCAGGGAGAACGAATACAACGAGGTGGTTGGGATTGGATAGTCCGTTGAGCCGGTTAGCCCGTTGAGCCCGTTTAGCCGGTTAGAGGTGTACAAATAGAGGATCGAGAAGGGCTTATTCTGTTACCTCGGCGGCAGATCAAGCGAACCTGACAGAGATCACGGGCCCAACGGGCCCAACGGGCTAACCGGCTCAACGGACCTAACGGGCGGGCCCAACGGGCTAAACCGGCTCAACCGGGCCGTAGGCCCCCCTGGAGGTATTATGCCTAGGAAAATCGGAAGCGCTTTGGTCGTCGGTGCCGGCATTAGCGGCATTCGCGCGGCACTCGATCTGGCCGAAACAGGATACGGGGTCACCCTAATCGACCGCGCACCGCATTTGGGCGGGATTCTCAGTCAGCTGGACTATCAGTTTCCCACGGATCACTGCGGCATGTGCAAGATGCTGCCTCTGGTCGATCGCGACGCGTCTTCCCAATATTGCCTCCGCAAGGGATTGTTCCACGAGAACATCGAGATTCTGCTGTCCACCGAGCTGATATCCGTCGTGGGCGAAGCCGGCAATTTCGACGTAACACTGCGCCAGAAACCGAGTTGGGTCGATCCGGCGCTGTGCATCGGGTGCGGCGACTGCGCGTCGGTTTGTCCGGTGGCGGTCCCGGATGCCTTCAACTCCGGGATGGATAGCCGCAAAGCCATCTACCTGCCGGTGCCTCACGCCATACCGAATCCGTATGTGATCGACTTCAGTGTTTGTAGCCGCTGCGGCGCCTGTGAAAAAGTGTGCCCGACCGGTGCCATCCGGATTTCCGAGCAGGAACGCAAGAAATTCCGAATTCTGGTGGTGGACGACGAACTGATCGTACGTGACTCCTTGAAGGCGTGGCTCGAAGACGAGGGTTTTTTCGTCGATATGGCCGAATCCGGCCCCGAGGCGCTGAAACGACTGGCCGATGGTTCCTATCACCTCATGC
>JBATHN010000111.1:0-1951 GCA_049666885.1 Desulfobacterales bacterium | reverse complement strand
CCTTTTTGGGAGCGGCAGGCTTTTTGGCAGCAACGGCCTTTTTAGCGGTGGTTTTCTTCGCAGCAGACTTCTTTACGGCAGCGGTCTTTTTGGGAGCGGCAGGCTTTTTAGCAGCAACGGCCTTTTTAGTGGTGGTTTTTTTAGCAGCAATCTTCTTTTTCGCCGCCGGTTTCTTGGACGAGGCAGTTTTCTTGGTAGCTGTTGTTTTTTTTGCTGTTGCCATCTAGTCCTCCCTTGAGTGGTTGTTGGTTGCGAACACTACCTTGCCTTTTGGGGTAAAATGACACTTTTCCGCGTGACTGTCTATTTTGTGATAGTGTATTTTATAGTACACAATATATAGTATGGTCAATCTTTTTTTAATCCCTGATCAATTTTTATTCATTTTTTGTTTTGATTTCGACTCTTTATAGGGATTTCACCTCTGGCTCTCAGAAAATATTTTACATAATATCAGGCATTTAAAATATTAGAGCCAGCAGACCGGCCGTTCGCCTATCCAAGCGCAATTTTACCGGTTGGTCGACCCGGATTCCATCTTTCGGGCCGGCGGAGTGGAAAATTGGTTTTTAGGCCCCCTTTTTGCCGGTTCAGACGACGGTTAGACAGTTCCCGTCCATAAAGTTTCATGTTAAAATAGAAAAATGGAAACCGATCTCAACACAATGGAAGTAAGAGTGCTGGGCAGCCTGATCGAAAAGGAATTGGCGACGCCGGAATATTACCCGCTTTCTTTGAATGCCCTGACCAACGCCTGCAATCAGAAATCGAATCGCGAACCGGTTGTTTCTTACGACGAGCAAACCGTACAAAGCGTGGTTGACGGGTTGGTTCAGAAAGGGTTGATTTTCAAAAGCGAGGTCGGTCGGGTTCCGAAATATGAAGAGCGTTTTACCCGGAAGCACAACTTCATTACCCGGGAATCCGCCGTTCTTTGCATCCTATTATTGAGAGGTCCCCAGACAATAGGCGAGATGCGGGGGCGTACGGCGCGACTTTGCCCTTTCGAGAGCCTGGAAGAGGTGCACGAAACCCTGAATCGGCTCGAAGAGTGGCACATCGTCCGACAGCTCCCGCGGCAGCCCGGGCAGAAGGAGTCCCGTTTTATTCACCTTCTTGCTGCTGAATCTGAAATGCCGGAAAAAGAGCCAGTTCTTATTACTGGAAGTGTGGCCGGTCCGGAATCCGAACACGATGAAAAAATTGAACGGGAAATCGAAGCACTCAGAAATGATCTTGAAAGCTTAAAAAGAGATTTTTTGGAATTTAAAAAACGGTTCGAATAGATGCGTTTCACAGTATAGAATCGGGTTCGGCGTCAGTCCAAGGAGCGCGAAATTCATAAATAGCGAACTGCTATCGGTCGCTTTTTTAGGTTTAAACCCACCGGCTGATATCTTCCCCATTTATTCAATTTATCCGTCAGACCACTCGGCCCCCATCGACGTCATGTACGGAAAACAACAGAGATGATGTTCAAATTTATCCATACCGCCGATATTCATCTGGACAGCCCCCAGCACAATCTCGACAGATACGAGGGCGCTCCGGTCGATGAGTTTCGTCAGGCAACCCGGCGCGCGTTTGAAAATCTCGTACAGTTGGGCCTATCGGAAAAGGTTGCCTTCGTTCTCATCGCCGGCGATCTCTTCGACGGTGACTGGAAGGATTACAACACCGGTCTTTTCTTTGTGGCCCAGATGGCCAGGCTGCGTAACGCGGGGATTCAGGTATTCATCGTCGCCGGGAATCACGATGCGGCCAACAAGATCACCAAAACGCTTCGGCTGCCGGACAATGTTAAAACCTTTCCCACAGAATATCCCGCCACTTTTCGGATGCAGGAGATCAACGTGGCGGTACACGGGCAGAGTTTTGCGGCACCGGTCGTCAAAAAGGACTTGTCGGCCGGTTATCCGAAGGCGGACAGCGGTTTTTTCAATATCGGGCT
>JBATHN010000110.1:0-4649 GCA_049666885.1 Desulfobacterales bacterium | reverse complement strand
TTTCCCCTTTTGCCTGTAATAACAATGGGCTCATGTGATTGCGATGTTTGGTCGATAAGGCGGTACAGTTTAGCTCGCGCCTCTGTTGCTGATAAAGTAGGCATGTTTCACCTCAAATGTTTTTTTGCTAATGTACGCCATAGCGTACGCATTGTCAAGTATTATCAGAGCAGAACGTTACTGGTGAGCAGCGGCGCTTACAATTTTCAAGATACCACAGCCTATACGTAAAACCGCAATATTCACGCCGTCTGCTCCACTGATTGGTTGGGCACAAGTTTAATGGCCGGTCTTTTTTTTCGGCGAGATAATAGAAGAACTTCTTTCCAAAGCAATTTGTCTTGCTAGATAAATCTTTGCTAAGCTCTGATAAGGAACATCTTTCTTGTTTGCGATAATTTTAAGTTCTGCTAACATATCCTCAGGCAATCGGATCGAAATCGATTTAAGTGATGGTTTCAGCTTAGGAAATGAAGCTCTCTTGAAATTACCAACGTCAAAATAATCGAGAGGGGATTGAGTAGCCCAAAATTCTCTTTCCTCATCTTCATTTTTAAACTTTGGAATTTTTTTATTCAATTTTTTCATAAAATATTCTCTCTTTTCTCTTCATACCCCTTGCAGATATGACTCTTATTAAGCTGCCACGTTTTGTAAAGATTACAGTGAGCCTTCTACCTGCGTCAGGTTTGCCAAATGCAGCCCATCGCTTCTCTGCATATGAGTGCTTCGGATCATCTAAAATAATCAATGGCTCGTTAAAATAAATCTGTTCGCATTCCCAGTTTTCGACATTATGGGTAACTATGGGTCGGGTATTGATATATTGGCATAAGTCATCCCATCAGCTTGAGTCCCTTTTCTTTAACAAACTTTTCGCCCCGCTTTACCGATTGGATGGCAGTAGGTTGTGAAATGCCAAGCCTTTTGGAAAGCGCCACGGTGCTGATGCCAAGTTCCCGTGCGACCCAATAGCATAGCACGCTGGGGGCTTCAACCGTATTCGGGTACTTGATCGTTTTTTTTAACCCATTAAGCAGATTGTGCTTGGTAAATAACCGGTCGATATTTAGGCGGTGGGATTAGCTTACCTTCCGCTTTGGCAGCTTCAATCCATAGAGATTTGGCCTTTTGAACCTCATGTAGTGCCTCATCAGGCGTATCACCGAATGCTGAACATGCTTCAAGATCAGGGATGTCAGCGATGTATCCACCGTCATCTTCGGAATAAAAAATATTTATATGGTAGTCGCGCATTATTCGTTCTCCTTCAATTTCAGATTATGTGTCTCGACAAGTTTCAGGAATTGATGAATTTGATATGGAAAATTTTCCAGCTATTACCCCTATAGAAAGGAAAATTTTCCTTTATTCAATTTGAGGACCAGTTTGAACCAGTTAAGGCTAAAAACCGTTGGAGGGTAAAGGGCCCTAAACTATTTAACTTTTTTTGTAACCGTTCACAGGGTTGCAACGTCCGATGCGCTTCAAACCATCTAATTGTATGCGTTTACAGGGTGCCGCAGATGCAAGGCGTCGGGCGCGCAGACGTACTTTTGTACTTCAAGTGCCCGAAAACAAAGCAGATGCGGTGCCCTGTGAACGCATACCTTTTTTTTGTAATTTTGTTGGCTTAAAATGAATCCACCGTTTAAGTTTATTAGTTTAGGGCCCTTTATCCTTATCTACACCATTGCAAGTTTCAGTTGCCACAGGAATAATAGCTGGATTTGAGTCATCACAATCCGGAGAAATAGGGATACCCATCTTTATCATTATCTGTCAGAGATTCTTCCAACAGCAGCAGGGGAATCCAGGGCATAGTCTTAGACGGTGGTGAAGGCGGTGATGGTAAATTCCCGCTGAAAACGAACTTATAATAGTCCTTCAGCGAAAAAGTTTGGCTGCCCATCATTGCATCAAACGCACTTTGATCGAAGGCGATGAAAGGATCGACTTGAGCCGAACACCGAACTGATGCGTCAGCATTCTGTCCTACTGGTCCAGCCCACAGCGAACAGCTGGCACTCATACTCACACTATATGGATAGTTCGGAGAGAGGTTCAAAGACTTCGTGTCATTGAAACCACCCTCTAGATACTCCTCATCGATTGGATCGTACGCGACTTCATCTACGACATAGGCTTCAAACTCGAATCTCTCAATGTAAAAACCAGATATATAAACCACCCCTAAAGACTGAGAAAACCCATATCCAACCCTTTGGCTATAACCTTCACCGCGTGCACTAAATAAAACGGGTAACAAAGCCGGTGGTGTAACGGGTACAACTTTGATCTGCTGAATTTCAAAGTAGTACTGAACGCTTGCAGCAAAGTTCGCCTTTGCTATCCCATTGTAAGTATCGAGCTGAGCATTCGCCTTGACTAAACCGATCTGAGGAATGCCTGGACCGAACCCTGCACTGGCATTTCCTTCTGACGATGCGTCAGCTACGGAGAGGTTACATGATATAGCTTGTTCATATTGCTGAACCCCAGAGCTATATTGATCCAGATCATAACCCCCTGCCTGCACCTCGCACAGCTTGCTAACTTGAGTTGTAGCGGGCTCGACCGCCTCAGCGCTATTAAATAATAAAGAAACAAATAGGGAAATAAATCCGAGAATGAGGAAATTTTTCATTATGCCCACCCTCTCCTGTAAACGTTTTACGTGCCAATGAATTTTTCCCTAAACTCTTGAGGGAATAACGGGTATTGATATATTGGTATAAGTCATCCCATCAGTTTGAGTTCCTTTTCTTTATCAATCTTTTCGCCCCGCTTTACCGATTGGCTGGCAGTGGGTTGTGAAATGCCAAGCCTTTTGGAAAGCGCCACGGTGCAGATGCCAAGTTCCTGTGCGGCCCAGTAGCATAGCACGCTTCGGGCTCCAACCGTATTCGGGGCCTTCCTTGTGGCGTAACGATTTCTCTGTCTAAACTCAATTGGGTTGCCACTTGATCCACTAGCCAATCAAAATCATAGCAGTAGGCCAGATATTGGTAGCGGCGCTCCAACTGTTGTACTTATTTATTTAGTGCCATACCCAATTTCGTTTTGGGCCGTTGTATGCAAGAGAGCATAGGTAATTAACGGCGTCGAGAAGGTTTTGAGATCGGAATTGACGGTAATACAATTACGAATTCATTGGCTATCGCACTATATCCGCTGGCATTGGGATGAATGTTAAACCACTCGCACATCCAAGTCCAAGCACAGATAAGCTCCACGTTATCGGGTACACCACTCCCGTTGGAATCGGTAAAATTATTTGACTCAAAAGCTTCAGACACATCTGCCACAGGAATTCCAAAACGCGCATAGACCTTTAATAATGCGTTATTTAATTGATTCTGAATATTTGCTGTTTGCATTGCAAGAGGCGGATCCTCAAACCAGAAAACGAGTAGCGGGTTGTAATAATCCATTCCAACAATCGGCACATTCGGGCCAGCAACTTTACGAAGTGTTTTAATTACATAGGCAAGATTTCTTGACAATCGTTTAACCGTTTTTTTAAAGCATTTATCGTCGATGTATGGTCCATCAAAACACGCCAAGGCGTCATTTGCTCCAAGGTCAATAGTGATGAGACCAGTAAATTTGCCATGCGCATGCAGAAAATTAACAGCCTCGTCGAGTTGAGAACCACGGGGATAATCACAAATACCACCTTCAATGAAGGTGTCGCTATTTTCCCCAGGGCAACCTAAATTTACATGCCGTAGTTTTTTAATGGTACCACTAAGGGTCTCCGCAAGGATGCTCGCCAGGATGCTAGGATAGCTGACGTCTGTCACTACGTCCTCGCCCGTCACCGGATCAGCTTGAACACCAGCTGCAAGTGAAGTGCCCAGTGACAAATAATAGACCGGAGTGTTCTTTTCTGCGTTCGGTGACTTTGCAATTGCTGTACTTGCAATGAGGATGAGAGAAAGTGTCAAAATGATAAGCACCGGAAGTTTTCTTCTGCTCATAGATTTTCCTTTCTGCTTTAGAGGTTTGCGAAACTAAGGAAGGAACGTGGAATTCGACCCAATTGACGCGTCATAGGATTGTTAGAGACCAGCTATAACTCTTTAACTGGGAACCGTTAATCCCGCCCGGGAGGGAAACCGCTCAATTTAGGTGTTCTTGAGTGCTGAAAAAACCTACCAGACTTTTTACCAGCTCCGCCATGAAGTCCAGATCCAGTTTGTCCATCGTATCCGAGAGCAAGTGATAGTGAGGGTTACAAAAAAAGGTCGAATCGGTAACCATCTCGGCCGAAAATCCCATAGGGGATCTCAGGGACGCCGATTGAATTGAACGGGGCAAAACGTCCGTTCTATTTATATATTTATCGGCTTTGTTTTTTCATTAACTTAAATAGATATCAAATATTTAGTATCTTTTTCTGGATTTTTCCAATCTCCGGTAGTCTGCTGCCCAGACTCACCGCCTTGCTTACCGTAACCGCACTGATGCCCGTGGCCCTTGACACATCGATGCATCTATAGCCCAATTTGCGCACCGCCACGTAACACAAAGCCCGGCGCGCTTCCGCGATGCGTCGTTCTTTGCTGGCGGACTTTAGATTTTCAGGCTCTATTTTGTAGTAGTGCGCCACTTGCTCGATAAGCACCTGCAGGCTGATAACACGC
>JBATHN010000109.1:0-2447 GCA_049666885.1 Desulfobacterales bacterium | reverse complement strand
GATACTGTCAAGGATCGTCATGAAACTGTGCTGCGACCCCATGAACCCGGAATGCTTACGGGGATATAGATTGTCCCCTAAGATCCCTGATGGTATTCATACCAATGGCTGATACCCATCAATATTGTACGGTATCACCTCCTTGCCACAGAGACGGAGCTTCCAAACTACTTGAGCACGATAGCGTTATCCTGTCAGGTCTGATTATATCGGTCAAGCACGGCGCTGTGGGCCGGCATAGGGATAGCGGTGCAACTGCTGTAATTCCGCAACCATACCGGCACGCAAGGGATTTATGCAGATGTCACCTGCGACCGGATTGACAACCCATGGCGCTCCTGCTATTTCAGCGCAGTTGCCCGCTTTTGAGGCTTTTATAACGATGACGGTTCCAACACCAATTGAGGAGAAGGAAAATGAATCACGCGAAACTGATTTTGGCTTTTATTATGGTTGCCGCTTTGCTTGGTTTGTCGGCCTGCTCCGATCAGGGAACGACAGGTGGTCAGGCGCAAAAGCCGCCGGCCGCCAAAGGCACGGGGATGCCGTCGGCCGACGATACGCCGGTGGAAGAAGCAGAGATTGTTGAAATCAGCGGGGTCTTGGAGCAGAACGCGGCCGGGATCATGCTGGTTTCGGAAAGCGGAAAGTATCTGGTCGTCGGTCAGGATCTGACCGATATGGTCGGAAAAACCGTAACGATCGAGGGTGAGGTCGAGGAAAGCGACGGCCAGATGAAGATCATGGTTGACGCCGTCACAGCCGCCCAATAATCATGTTTTTTGAAAATGGGAACCTGCAAAGTATGTGAACAAAAATCGACCCTGATCTCCAGAGAATTGGGTCTTTGCCTGGAATGCATCCGGAACCACTCGCAGCAAGCCAAAACGATTGCCCTGGCAGTTCACACCCGCCTGCGGCAAATGTGGGGACTGCCCGGCGAGAGGCCGCGGGATTCGGACGGTGTCGCCTGCAATCTGTGTACGAACCGCTGTCTCATCGGAAACGGACGGTGGGGGTACTGCGGCCTGCGAAAAAATGACGGCGGCCGCATTCATGGGGCCGGAGCTTCAAAAGGCAAGCTTTCCTGGTACTTCGATCCGCTGCCGACAAACTGCGTCGGCGACTGGGTGTGCCCGGGCGGGACCGGATGTGGGTATCCGACATATGCCTATCGGAAAGGCCCCGAACACGGCTATCAAAACCTGGCGGTGTTTACCCATGCCTGCACATTCCACTGCCTTTACTGCCAGAACTGGCATTTCCGCAACCTGACCTTCGACACCGAATATAGAGGCGTGGCCGATCTGGCCGGTGCGGTGTCGCATAAGACCGCCTGCATCTGCTACTTCGGCGGAGACCCGTCTCCGCAGCTCCCTTATCTGGTTCAGGCTTCCCGGAAGGCCGCCGAAGCCAACGCCGACCGCATTCTGAGGATCTGTTGGGAAACCAACGGTTCCATGACCAAACCCCTGCTCGAGGACATGGCCGACACGGCCCTGCAAAGCGGAGGGTGCATCAAGTTCGATCTCAAGGCATGGAACGAAACGCTTCACATCGCCCTGACGGGTGTCAGCAACCGTCAGACCATCGCCAACTTTGCACACTTGGCGAAGCGGATCGCCTCGCGACCCATACCGCCGTTTTTAATCGCCGGCACGCTGATGGTTCCGGGCTACATCGATGCGCTGGAGGTCGTGCAAATTGCCGAATACATCGCCGCTCTGAATCCCGACATTCCTTACAGTCTGCTGGCCTTTCACCCCCAATCCCACATGAGCGATCTGCCCCCCACCAGCAGGCGTCAGGCCGACGCTTGTCTGAAAGCGGCCCGGAAAGCCGGCCTGAAGCGGGTACGGGTCGGCAACGAGCAATTGCTTTGGTAACGGCGATGCGGCTGAAGCATCTCAAGACGGTGATCACCATCCGGCCGTATCGGTAAATAAGGCGTCGACACTGCAGGGTTCGAGGATTTTCTGGAGAGGCTGGACCTATCCTCGCCGGGCGTCACCCTTGTCGTGATCGATAAAATCGGGAAAGGACAAAACGATGAAAACGATTACAACACTAATGATCCTGCTCTCGGCCATGCCGGCTGCCGCCGTAGGGGTCGAAACACTCATTGCGCCGATGGCCGAACCGATGCAAGCCGGGCAAAAGACAACGATCGGCATTTATATTCACAACACGGGCAAAGAAAACGTCGTCGTCGACCTTCCCGACCGCCTGACCTGCCTCATCAAATCCGAAACCAAAACTGCGCAGGTCGCGGCATATCCCGAAACATCGCTGCCGGGACCATCTGCGACAATCGTGCCGATGGGTTTTTTGAAAGCCCGTTACGTTTTCCTCGTACCGGATGGTTTTGATGGTCCGGTCCGTCTGGAAATACCGTCTTTCGAGGGCGCCTCTCTGCTTGTGGCCTCTATCGAAGCGCCCTCGCCCCC
>JBATHN010000108.1:0-2014 GCA_049666885.1 Desulfobacterales bacterium | reverse complement strand
CGGCAACCATAATGAAAGCCAAAATCAGTTTCGCGTGATTCATTTTCCTTCTCCTCAATTGGTGTTGGAACCGTCATCGTTATAAAAGCCTCAAAAGCGGGCAACTGCGCTGAAATAGCAGGAGCGCTATGGGTTGTCAATCCGGTCGCAGGTGACATCTGCATAAATCCCTTGCGTGCCGGTATGGTTGCGGGATCACAGCAGTTGCACCGCTATCCCTATGCCGGCCCACAGCGCCGTGCTTGACCGATATAATCAGACCTGACAAGATAACGCTATCGTGCTCAAGTAGTTTGGAAGCTCCGTCTCTGTGGCAAGGAGGTGATACCGTACAATATTGATGGGTATCAGCCATTGGTATGAATACCATCAGGGATCTTAGGGCTCACTCAAAAATAACTTCACATTTTATACGCCGAAGCAACCCGTCCGGCTGTGTTGCGAAAGCTCGGAATATCCAGATATTCCTTCTTTTTCACGCCTTGTCGGCCGGACGCCTCAACATCCAAAAACTTGCAAACTTATTTTATTGTGAACCCTTAGGGGATAATCTATAGCTTCCTCGCATTCCGGGTTCATGGGGTCGCAGCACAGTTTCATGACGATCCTTGACAGTATCGGCGTTTTCGCGATATTCCTAGCTTATAAGAATTTTTATTTGGATGGCTCCCGATGCCGCCCCTATTCGGTCATAAACCCACCCTGTTGTCCCGCAGGCAGTTTCTCCAACAGACCATTCATGCGTCTGCCCGTTTGGGACTGTGCGCCTCCTCTGCGTGGCTGCTTTTAAACGCTACCGGAACCGCTCACGCCGATTCGTCTCCCCGATCTATCCCATCCCAAGGACAAGCGACTGCGCCGCCGGCCAGGTATTGGATTGCGGCCAACGCAAAGGACGTCGACTGTTTCGCCTGCCATCTTCCCGGGGAAGTGGTCCAGGGGCCCTTTTTTCAGCATGAGCATCGGCATGTCCGTTGCCTGCTGTGCGCCCAAAATTGCCTGCTGGCCCCCGGCGATCGCGGCCGGTGCCGGGCACGGATCAACGACAGCGGCGTGTTGAAAAGCCTGGTCTACGGGCGGCCGGTCTCGGTTCATGTTGACCCCATCGAGAAAAAGCCGCTTTACCATTTTATGCCCGGCACGGAAGCCTTTTCGCTGGCCACGGCCGGATGCCCCTTGAGCTGCCAATTCTGCCAGAACTGGGAAATTTCACAGGCAAAGCCCGAAGACTTCAAGGGTCCTTTCGTGCCACCGGAGGCGATCGTGGCGGCATCGGACGAGCGCCAGGCCCCGATCATCGCTTTTACCTACAATGAACCCACCGTCTTCACCGAATATATGCTCGACATTGCGGCCAAGGCCAAACCCAAGGGCATTCGCAGCGTCCTGATCAGTTGCGGCTTCATGAACCGGGAGCCTCTCAACGACATGTGCCAGGCTCTGGATGCCATTAAAGTCGACCTCAAGGGATTCGACCGCGCCTTTTACCGTGACATCTGCCAGGCCGAATTGGACCCGGTGCTCAAAAGCATCCGGACCATCGCCCAACGGGACGTGCATCTTGAAATCGTCAATCTTGTGGTACCGACCCTGAACGACTCCGACGTTATGCTGAAAGATCTGATTCGGTGGGTGCTCGATGAGGTGGGACCCGATGTGCCCATCCATTTCACCCGCTTTCATCCGGATTATAAGATGCTGAATCTTCCGCCCACTCCGGTCGGAACCCTCGAAAAAGCCTATGATCTGGCCCGGGCGGCCGGAATTCGGTATCCCTTCGTGGGCAATGTGCCGGGCCACCCCGGCAACAACACCTATTGCCCCGGCTGTGGAAAGATCGTGATTCGTCGGACCGGGTTTTTCGTTACTGAAATGCAGATCGAAAAGGGGCACTGCCGCTATTGCCGAACACCCATTGCCGGTGTCTGGGTATGATCCTTCGATTCCAAAGGATGGTGCTCATGAATCACAGCCCGCTGCCCTCGACACGCCGTCAGCCCCCGCTCAGAACGAC
>JBATHN010000107.1:0-10290 GCA_049666885.1 Desulfobacterales bacterium | reverse complement strand
AAAAAGGGAATTTCGGTATGCCGATATATCCCGTTTCGCGTCAATCCGATAGGCGCTGTCGTCTACCCGGCCAACCGGCAAACGGGTCAACCGGCTAACCACTAAAGAGAACACGATGCACCACTTTCAATATCGCCACGATGAACTGTTTTGCGAGGACGTTTCGGTTAGAGAAATTGCCGAAACGGTCGGCACACCGTTCTATTTATACAGCCGTGCTACCTTGGAGCGTCATTTCAGGGCCTTCGACGGTGCCTTTGCGAACACAGACCGTCTGGTGTGTTTCTCGGCCAAAGCCAACGCCAGTCTGGCGATTTTAACCCTCTTGAACCGGCTCGGCAGCGGGCTCGACATCGTCTCCGGCGGCGAACTCTTCCGCGGGTTGAAAGCCGGCATCGCCCCCGACAAGATCGTTTACTCGGGCGTCGGTAAAAAGTCGGACGAGATCGATTTCGCTTTGCAGAGCGGCATCCTGATGTTCAATATCGAATCGCTCGACGAATTGGACCTGATCAACCGCCGGGCCGGCGAACTCGGCAAAAAAGCGCCGGTTGCGATCCGCGTCAACCCGGACGTCGATCCCAAGACCCACCCCTATATTTCGACCGGTTTGAAGAAGAACAAGTTCGGTATCGACGTCGTCACGGCGCTGGAAGCCTATAAGGCGGCCCGAGCACTCGAAAACGTTGCGGTCGTAGGTATCGACTGCCACATCGGGTCACAGATCACCGACCTGAAACCGTTTGCCGATGCCCTCGAAAGCCTCAAAACCCTGATGCATGATTTAAAATCGTTGGGCATCGACATCCGATACCTGGACATGGGGGGCGGGTTAGGCATCACCTACGACCAGGAATTGCCGCCGCCTCCCGACGAATACGCCCGGGCGATCGTCACCGCCCTCAAGGACCTGCCGGTCAAGCTGATTTTAGAGCCCGGGCGGGTGATCGTCGGTAACGCCGGTATTCTCATCACGCGGGCGCTTTACCGCAAAATGGGTACCGAGAAGAACTTTGTCGTCGTGGACGCCGGGATGAATGATCTGCTGCGGCCGACCCTATACCAGGCTTTTCACGCGATTCAGCCCGTGGTTTTTAACACTGATCAGAAGTTGACCGCTGACGTCGTCGGACCGATCTGCGAAACAAGCGATTTTCTGGCCCGTGATCGCGAAATGGTTGACGTGCACAACGGTGACTTGCTGGCGGTCATGAGCTCGGGGGCTTACGGGTTCAGCATGTCTTCCAACTACTGCTCCCGACCTCGGGTGGCCGAAGTTATGGTCAACGAAGACCGGTTTTACGTCATTCGGGCACGGCAAGGCTACGAGGATCTGGTAGTCGGGGAAACCGTGCCGCCGTTTTTGGTGGAGTGAATCCATTAGGAAACGTTTAGAAAGAAAAGAATACATGAATACGGGAGCAGCGAAAACGGAAAGAATCCCTTTTTTTAAAATGAGCGGCAGCGGCAACGATTTTGTCCTGATCGACAATCGCCGCCAGGTCGTCGAGGACTTGCAATTGACCCGTTTTATCGTCAATGTTTGCCGTCGTAAACTTTCCGCGGGCGCAGACGGCCTGATCTTGATCGAACCTTCCACAGTGGCGGACTTCAAGTGGCGCTTTTACAATTCGGATGCCAGCCGGGCCGAAATGTGCGGCAACGGTGCCCGCTGTGCCGCCCGCTATGCCTTTGTCAACGGAATTGCCGGTCCCCAGCTCACCTTCGAAACCGATGTCGGGATCGTTTCGGCCTCAATTGTTGCGGACAGGGTCAGGGTGAGAATGACCGATCCGTCCGAGGTGACGTCAAACCTCGTGCTCGATCTGATCGCCGGCAGCCGCCATATGGCAGCCGTGAACACCGGGGTTCCTCATGTCGTCATTGAAGTTTCCGACATAGAAACAATCGATGTCTGCGGTATCGGACGGGAAATTCGGTATCACCGGACGTTTGCACCGGCCGGCACCAACGTCAATTTCATTACGCCTCTGGCAGATGACACCATTGCGGTTCGAACCTATGAGCGCGGCGTGGAGGACGAAACCCTCGCCTGCGGAACCGGTTCTATTGCCGCGGCCCTGGTGACGGCCGCCCGTCACGGCAACGGTTCGCCGATCCACGTCAAGACCCGCAGCGAAACCCAGCTGACGATCCATTTTAAGCGCCGCGACGGGCTCTTCCGGGATGTCTATCTCGAAGGGGATGCCCGCATTATCTACAGTGGCGAGATGTGGCCCGAGGCTTGGGCGTGACGGCTGAGTGGCCCTATTCGTAAATAGGGTGGCATTCGATGATCGAAGCATATCCCACCGCGCCGTGTTGTTCGGTGCTCGCATATGCTTGGTATGCTCACTTCTCGCGCCTTGCGCTGCGGGCGCCTCTGCCATCTCAGTGCGTCACCGTATTTACAAACAGGACCACTAAGTCATTGATTCATATATTCGATGACGAATTTTTAACAAGGACTTAAGCTCACGCGGATTCGAAACCGGAGCCAGAGACCGGACAAAGCAGGCTGTTGACGCTTAAAAGGGCGGATGACGTGCAGGACAACCTTCATACGGCCATTATCTCCATCGGATCCAACCTGGAGGACAAGCTCGTTAATTGCCGGCGGGCAATCGACGCCCTGAGAGCGCTGGCGCATACGACCGTGGACGCGTGCTCCCGGTTTTACAAAACCGCCCCGGTCGACTATCTGAATCAGGACTGGTTCGTAAACGCGGCCGTTAAAGTCTCCACCCGCCTCGATGCCCACGCCTTGCTGGGTGCCTTAAAAGGGATTCAGCATCGGGCTGGCCGCCACGGCGACTCCATCCGCTTCGGTCCCCGAATCATCGACCTGGACATCATCTTCTACGACGAGACCGTGATCGAGACACCGGACCTTCTGATACCCCATCCCCGCCTGCACAAAAGACGCTTTGTCTTGCAACCGATTTGTGATATAGATCCCGCAATCGAGCATCCGATACTTAAAAAAGACGTCCGGGCGCTGCTGGATCAACTGAATGACGACGCTCAGAGTGTGGAACCGATATGCTGCGATTGCTGATTATTGCCGCGCTGGTGTATTTTCTTTATCGGGTCTTCAACCGCTGGATGATGGGGCACTCGGCCTCGTCCGGCAGGTCGGTCGACCACAGAGACGCGGAAGCCATCGACGATATCATGGTGAAAGACCCTCAGTGCGAGGTCTATTTTCCGAAAAATGAAGCCGTGCGGGCGAGGATTGACGGCCGGGACCTTTTTTTTTGCAGCATCCAGTGCCGCGATAAGTTCATAGAGAAACAACCTCACGCCGAAAGCAAATAAATCAAGGGCTCACTCAAAAATAAGTCACTATTGGTCTTTGATCTTATTTGAGATTTGGATATTGTAATTTGGAATTTATTTGTATTTTGGTGCTTGTATTTTGGTATTTGGCATTATTTTAAGCGGGCGGGCAAGCCCTTATGAAACTACGCCAAAATGGCACTGTTTCTTACTGATCAAACTGGCCGCCTTTCAGGCCAGCGGCTGGGCTGAAATCTGAAACCTAAACCAACACTGCCGAAGTTCATTGTCATGTTCCAAGGCTTGAAATATCGAGCAGCGGGCGACAATGGATAAGACAATTTATGTGTGACTAGACACTAGATACTCATGCGTTTTTGCTCCTTGCCGGCCGGATGCCTCAACGCCCCAAATCTCGAACTTATATTTTCGTGAACCCTTAAACCCATTCAAAACGGGAAGGATGCTAAGCCATGAAATTTTTTATCGATACGGCAAACATAAAAGAAATTAAAGAGGCCGACAGCATGGGAATGGTTGACGGCGTCACGACCAATCCATCGCTGGTCGCCAAAGAGGGGCGAGAGTTCGAGGGGTTGATCAAGGAGATCTGCGAGATCGTTGAAGGACCCGTAAATGCCGAAGTGATCAGCACCGAAGTCAAGGGAATGCTCACCGAAGGCAGGAAACTGGTGAAGATTCACAAGAACATCGTGGTCAAGATTCCGATGACCATAGACGGCCTCAAGGCCGTGCGGCAACTGACCGAAGAGGGCATTCGAACCAATGTGACCCTGGTGTTTTCCCCCATCCAGGCGTTGATGGCCGCCAAGGCCGGAGCGGCCTATGTCAGCCCATTCGTGGGTCGGCTGGACGATGTCGCGCACGATGGCATGCTTCTTGTCGAACAGATCGCCGAAATCTACAACAACTACGCTCTTGAGACAGAAATCATCGTGGCCAGCGTTCGCCATCCTATACACGTGCTCGAGTCGGCCCTGATCGGCGCCGACATCGCCACCATACCGTTCAATGTTCTCAGCAAACTGGCTGCACATCCGCTGACCGACAAGGGGTTAAAAGCCTTCCTGGATGACTGGAAAAAGGCTAAAAAGTAAATTGGACGCTGCCGTCAGGGCTCACACCATGACAACAGAGCATAGAATCAAACGCGTGTTGAGTCATCCCAACACCCTGACGCTTTTCCGCGTCGCCGCCGTACCGATCGTTGTGATTTTGATGATCTACCCCAACCGGGTATTTACCGCACTGGCAGCGCTTTTGTTTAGCGCGGCTGCCATCACAGACTACCTGGACGGGTACCTTGCCCGGCGGCGCGGTCTCGAAACGACCTTGGGCAAGGTGATGGATCCGGTGGCGGACAAACTTCTTGTGTCCTCGGCCTTCATCATGATTACCTCACACAACTGGATACCGGCGTGGATGGTGTGCATCATCATCGGGCGCGAGTTGGCCGTGACCGGGCTGCGGAACCTGATCGCCGGCGAAGGAGAGGATGTATCGGCTTCCTGGCTGGGAAAATACAAAACCGGCTTCCAGATTGCGGCCATCATCCCGCTGTTGTTTCATTACCCCTATTTCGGAATCAACCTTCACGAGATCGGGTACTTTTTCCTGATAGGCGCTCTTGTCTTCACCGTCTGGTCGGGGGCCGACTATTTCATCCGATTCCGGAAACTACTCGAAATGTGAGTTTTTTTTGGTTGACAAAGAATTGATTTACCGTTAAAAAGTAGCCCCACATTGAGCGGGAATAACTCAGTGGTAGAGTGCGACCTTGCCAAGGTCGAAGTCGCGGGTTCAAATCCCGTTTCCCGCTCCATTTTTTTAGGCGGCATAGCCAAGTGGTAAGGCAGAGGTCTGCAAAACCTCCATTCTCCGGTTCGAATCCGGATGCCGCCTCCATAAAATTCAGATGTTTAGAAAGAGAGCTGCAAGGCTCTTTTCTATTTTGTGGCGTACAGGTCGTGCTTGTTCACGTTATCATCCCAAATCCCATTGAGTTCATCAATATTTGACCTGGCTACTCTGTAGCCGTTCAGAATACCCTAACGGATTGTTTCTCAAAGAGGGAAGGGCGTGAACACGCAACTTTGTAAAACGTAGAAAGTGGTTGCGAATCGGTTGCAGAATGGGGTAAAATTTTGCAACTTTGCATTTATCAAGTAATAATATTGCTGAGCGTAAAGTCTATTTGGGAAACTGTAAAACCATTGGTCTCCGGTTCGACTCCGGATGCCGACTCATTTGTTTCATGGCTCTCAACCGGCATAAAGATCGACCGGCTATAGTTTCTCACTTCGGTTGCCCGGCGTTCAATAGGCTTTTAGACAATGGTTTTGGCAAGGCCAGAGGGAGAAGGCTGTATTGTAATACGCCGACGACCGATAACACAGCCCAAAACCTTATCTGAAAGCCTATAACGACAGCAATGCATTGAAAGGCGGCAGAATGTGGTCGAAGTTAGCGATCGTAACATTGTTTGTTGGCATTATTTTGTTGGGATACCATGTTTTGGGCGGTGTTTTAGGCTTGGGTTACTCGGATCAAGTCAATTTCGCACCTCAAACCCCGATCGGTTTTTTGGGACCCGAACGGTTTGAATGGATCAAGAGCCTTCCAAACGAGATGTTACAGAAGATTGCCCTGTTTATCGCTCAGACGCCGCTCTACGCATTGATATTCGGTATGAGCCTGCTTTTTTTTCTGATTCACTTCATCGTACCTGACAAAGACTAAACGGTTACTTTCACAAATAATCGGTTTTTTACAGAGCCGTCTGCCGCCCTGCTAAACGAAGGCTCCCTTTTCTTTAGATCCCACCGCGACCATGTCGGGTGAATGGCCCCAGAAAAACTGTGTTCAATCACCCAGCAGTCTATTTGATTACCGATCGGACACTTTCCGTAAAACTTTTATAAGGTACTAAGATTGATGAACTCGTAAAGAGTCTCAATTCAGACGGATTCGTAAAAAGCCTGAGATCAAGGCTTGCGAATTTCGAGGAATGAGGCATACTTATGGTACGCCGCAGTGACGAGAAATGAAGCGTAACGTAGATGTCGGGCTTTTTACTGACCCGTCAAGATTATATCATTAACTTTGATAACTGCCTGATGGTATGTCTTTTGTATATTCCGTCTGAATCTTCCTGTAAATTCCAATATCCGAGGAGGAACAGATGAGCAGACAGCAAAAGGCAGGCACGGAGCTCAGGCAAAAATCTCGACCGGCCGTTATCATTCGGACGACCCTTTACGAATTGATCGAGACGGTGATTGATACCGTCGGTCCCGAAGAAAAACAGTCGGTTACGCCGGTGATGCTCGAATTGCTCGGGGCTTTTTGTCCCACCGTGAACGTGGTCGATGCCTGATTTCCGTTGAATAGCTTCAGGATTGCCGCAGGAAATAACGGTTGAGACGCCGTGCGTGATGCCAAATGAGCGTCGCGGCCTCTCGAGCAGAATGGAACCATAAGCGCCAGGTTTTCGAATTGGATTCGAATCCCGCGGGAGCGCAGGCCGTGCCAATAATGACGTTATGATGTATGATAACGAATGGTTAGAATGAAGATAAAGCAAAAGGTGAAGTATGTTGCAGCATCTTCTGGCCGGTACCCAATCGCTGGGCATAGCGGTATCGGCTTTAACGCTCGAGGGCGGGTCAGTGGACAAAAAAAGGAACCGGTATTACTGATGAATTTTAAAAAACTTTGCTATCTTCAATTCCGCCAAGGGAGCACTGGACCACTTGCTGACCCTGATCCATCCCCTCCGGCGTTCTTCGTTTTCCCTTCTGTCATTTGCGCCCCTTCTTTCCAGACCTTTAAAGAAGAATCGTTGAATCTGCATTCTCCGGCGCCTTTCCTTCCCTGAACGTCTTTCAAGGAAAGCTCGATCAACGGTGACCATGATAGGCCTCCTACAATTGAGGGTCAGGTAATCCAAATTGCCAAAACTCACCGATTTGAGTATTTAATCTAAATCAAAATATTAAATTAATCAACAAAAGTCGATGACGAACACAATTGAAGTATCACATGAAGTCGGGTTATCGATCGACAACCCGGCACATGATCCCTTTTGTCTGCAATGCGAGAGCTTGTTTCTCAGCTTGGCTTTTTCGCGTAAAAGCGCCAACGAAAACCCGATAGCCGTGGTTGGCGTATTCGATCGTATAGGCTGAGAAACCAAGGGTTTCCAGGCGATTCTTCATTTCGATCGTCAACTCCCGCGTTTTGAACTCGCGGATGAGGTTTGCAAATCGCGTTCTCTTGACGATCGCATCTGATAGCTTGAGCTCTTTTTTGGCTCGCAGTGCCTCTTCCACAGATGAATATTGGCCGGATAAAACACGCCACCAGGAACCGCCGTGATTTTTGAGATAGACATTCACGATGAATGGGTCCAGACCCTTCTTTCGAAAATCGGCCGCGGCATTTCGGGCATTTTCCTGGGACCGGCAGCTGGAAACCTGAAGCGAATACGGAAGTGAAGGGGTCTGTTTGGAAATGGTAACCGACTTCGAAGCCAATATCGGCGTTGGTGCCTCCCGCTCCTGAAGTTGATCACCTGAAGATAGATCTGTGTTAGCCGTCCGAGTTGATGCAGGCACGATTTCCGGAGAGACGGTGACGCGATCCAGCACCGCACTCACGAACGCTGCTTCCCGTGGTGGACCGGCAAACGGTGAAGCCGCATCTGTAATTGGGTCCGATGCGGAGGCAAATGATGGGGAGGCGTCGGCTTCATTCATCAGTCTGCTGATGAGTGCCGATTCCGGCCATGGTCCGTTAAACGATAATGACACTGAGGGCAGTGGCGGTATTTCGGCCGCTGAATTGTCCTGGGAGGTCGTTTTGGCGGTTGCTATATCGCTGGTCATCGGCATCATTGTATGCGATGTGGATAAAGTGGTTTCTTCCAATGAGTGGGGTGGAGGGGGTACGATTTTCTTTGTGACGATAAAGGAAAAGGCGGTGGCTGGCAACGCCGGCAGAATCGGGGGCTCGGTATGTATTTTTCTTCGAACCACATGCTGTCGGGTTGAAGAACCGGTGAGCGACATCAAACGCACCTCTCCGGAAAGTCGCGCCGGTAACAGCGTATGAGAGTTATCCTGCAGACCGAAAAGTTTGAGGCCACCAATCAACATAATTGCCAGGACGGCGCCCGCTGACCATGCGATGAATTTAAAAGAGCTCCTGATTTTCATATGGCACGGCAATGGTTTCGACATGAGTGGCCACAATCCGACCGTTGACCACTGAATGTCATTTCCGATAGGGGTGGAATGGCAATTCCGTCAGCATCATCGGCTTCTTCCGGAGATCCGTTTTCGATGTGCGGCCGATCGACTCTCATACCTTAATAAGAGCACTTTCTGATTGATTTTGCAAATTTTTTTATGAATTCTTGACCATTCAACGACGATTCGTTCGTACCGAAACGCTTGTTTTTTTATCGAATGCAATTATTGTTTAAAGTTAACCATCACTTAAGATCGCCGTAATGTAATCAGTTGGACAAACCGCGGGAGGACAAATGGAGAAGCACCACAAGTTTTCGATCTGGTACGTGCTGCTGGGGATTTGGGCTGTTCTGATCCTTCACAACTTGCTCGTTTCGACCCTTTCCGTTCAGACGATACCGTACAGCGAATTTCTGGAACTGCTCAAGCAGGGCAAGGTTGCCGAAGTGGCGATCACCTCCAATCAAATCCAGGGCAAAATGAAAACGGAAGGCGGCGGCTTACCGGCCGGGGCACTTTTTAGGACCGTGCGGGTCGATCCGGATTTGTCTAGCATTCTGGAAGGTTATAACGTGACGTTTAAAGGGGAGATTGAATCAACCTTTTTGCGGGACATCTTTTCGTGGGTGGTTCCGATCTTTATCTTCGTTGGTATCTGGTACTTTATGATGCGCCGCATGGCCGGCCAGCAGCAGGGCTTCATGAGTTTGGGCAAGAACAAGGCCAAGATATATGTGCAGGAAGAAATCGATGTGCGCTTCGCCGATGTGGCCGGCGTCGATGAATCCAAGCAGGAGTTGGTTGAGGTCATCGAGTTTTTAAAGCAGCCCGAAAAGTTTACCCGACTGGGCGGCCAAATACCGCGCGGCATCCTACTGGTGGGTCCGCCTGGCACCGGCAAGACCATGCTGGCCAAAGCGGTGGCTGGCGAGAGCGGTGTTCCGTTTTTCAGTCTCAGCGGGTCGGAGTTCGTGGAGATGTTCGTCGGCCTGGGAGCCGCCCGCGTGCGCGATCTGTTTGTCCAGGCCAAGCAAAAAGCCCCTTGCATCATCTTCATCGACGAACTCGATGCCCTCGGCAAGGCCAGAGGGGTCGGAATGACCGGTGGGCACGACGAGCGTGAGCAGACCCTGAACCAACTGCTGGTGGAAATGGACGGGTTCGATCCTCAGGTGGGCGTGATATTGATGGCGGCCACCAATCGGCCCGAAATCTTAGATCCGGCTCTGCTGCGGCCGGGCCGCTTCGACCGGCAGGTGCTCGTTGACCGCCCGGACAAAACCGGCCGTGAAGCCATTTTAAAGGTTCACATCAAGAAAATAAAGACGGGCCCGGATGTAGATCCGCAAAAAATCGCCGCAATGACGGCCGGGATGGTCGGCGCCGATCTGGCGAATCTGGTCAACGAGGCGGCGCTTCTGGCCGTGCGTCGCGATCGGGATGAGGTCGGAATGGCCGAGTTCGAGGAAGCGGTCGAACGTCTCGTTGCCGGTCTCGAAAAAAAGAACCGCTTGATCAACAAGAGCGAGCGTGAGATTGTGGCCTACCATGAGCTGGGGCACGCCATCGTGGCATCCGGGCTGCCGGGAACCGATCCTGTGCAGAAGATCACGATCATACCCCGTGGTATTGCCGCCTTAGGATACACCATGCAGGTTCCCACCGAAGATCGGTTTCTGATGAAAAAGACCGAATTGTTGAACCGCATCGCCACATTGCTCGGCGGACGGGCGGCGGA
>JBATHN010000106.1:0-4686 GCA_049666885.1 Desulfobacterales bacterium | reverse complement strand
TGCGCGCCCGGACGTTTCAGCCGGGTTCTCTGGCGCAGGTGGTTACCGACGTCAACCGGCACCTGACCGCCGATCTCTACGAGACCGGCCGGTTTATGACGCTGTTTTACCTGACCATCGATCCGGTGGCTGATCGATTGGGTTGGGTGCGGGCCGGGCATGATCCCGCTATCGTATTCGACCCGGCAACCGGGCATTTCCAAGAGCTGCGCGGCGAGGGGATCGCGTTGGGCGTCGACCGGAGCTGGCACTACGAAGAAAACCAAAGGACCGGACTGGTCGGTGGGCAGATCATTTTTATCGGTACGGACGGCATCTGGGAAACTCACGGTCCCCGGGGCGACATGTTCGGTAAAAAGCGGGTCTACGACCTCATTCGCACCCATGCGGCCGCCAGTGCCGCAGATATTTCCGACCGGCTCATCGAGGATCTCGACCGATTCCGTGAAAGCCCGGAACCCGAAGACGACATCACCCTGGTGGTTATAAAAGTTAAGGATCGGCCAACCTAATATCAAGATGGCGATTGACACGCTTTCCATTTTGATCTAACCCTTGACACCCGGTTATTGGGATCGCGAACTCAATAATTGGATCAATTTAATTCGGCATCGATTCCGGTGCAGGCTTTGAGCCGTAACCAAATCAGTGGTCAGTGTTCGGGTTTCAGGATTTGGGGTTTGCTCATATGAAACTACGCCAAATTGGCACAGTTTCTTTCCCGATCAGAGTGGTCGCTCGCAGCCAGAGGCCCCGCTGACACCTGACAACTGAAACCCTATTCCCGATAAATAAAGAGTCACAAGGTTCACTCCAATGGGACTGTCTTTTGTCGAAGGCAACGAAGCCGTCGCTTATGGTGCGGTGACGGCCGGCTGTCGCTTTTTTGCCGGATATCCCATCACCCCGGCCACCACGATTTTCAACACCATGCTCAAGCTGCTGCCACCAAGCGGCGGCATCTGCATTCAGGGCGAGGACGAAATTGCTTCGATCGGCTTTTGTCTCGGGGCCGCCATGAGCGGTCTGAAAGTCATGACGGCAACCTCCGGCCCCGGTATCAGCCTCTACAGCGAGCAAATCTCTTTTGCCGTCGGCAGCGAAATCCCGATCGTCATCGTCGATGTTCAGCGGTTGGGGCCCTCCACCGGTTCGGCCACGCGTGGGGCCGACGGTGACATCAACTTCCTGCGCTGGGGCAACAGTGGCGGACTGCCGGTGATCGTTCTGGCGCCGGTGGACGTGAAGGATTGCTTTACCCTGACCGTGCGTGCCTTCAATCTGGCTGAAACCTACCGCTGCCCGGTGTTTATCGCCTCCAACAAGGAAATCGGCATGACGCGTGAAAGCGTCGACCTGGAAACCCTCGAAAAGCCGGCGCTTGTCGACCGCGCCGCGCCGCCGGACAGGGCCCACTTCCAGCCGTTTCAGATCTCAAACGGTCAAACCGTGCCGTATTTTTTGCCTATTGGCGACAGCGTCCCGGTCCGTCAGACATCTTCGACCCACGGTGCGGACGGATACATCACCACCGACGCCGAAGAAATCGGATCCTTTCAACGGCGGTTGCAGGACAAGCTGCAGAGCAGCATCGGCCACTACAGCTACCACGAGTTTATCGATGAAAACGCCCGGACCCTGCTCATCACTTCCGGTGTGACGGCCCGGGCGGCCGCGGCCGCCTGCCGCCTCGCAAAACAGCAGGGCAACCCGGTATCCCTGCTGGTGCTCAAGACCCTTTGGCCGGTACCGGAAGCCCTCCTTCGCCGAGCGGCCCGGCAGGCCGAAAGAGTGGTGGTCATCGAGATGAACCTCGGCCAGTACGTCAATGAGATCCGCCGCGTACTGCCGGACAAACCGATCGATTTTTTCGGTCAGATGGACGGACGCCTGATCACGCCCCGGCAGATTCTGGAGGTGATCGCCCGTGGTTAGTCTGCTGAATAAAAATCGTCCCCCCGTATTTTGCCCGGGCTGTTCCCACGAACGCGTGACCCAGGCTCTGGACAAGGCCTTTCAACTCCTCGAGCTGCCCGGCGACCGAATTGCCATCGTGAGCGATATCGGCTGCTCCGGGCTGTTCGACACGTTTTTCGACACCCACGCCCTGCACGGCCTCCACGGTCGGGCGCTTACCTATGCGGCCGGTATCAAGTTGTCGCGACCCGAATTGAACGTGGTGGTCACCATGGGCGACGGCGGGCAGGGTATCGGCGGAGCGCACCTGCTGGCCGCCTGCCGCCGGAACCTGAATCTGACCTTGCTCGTTCTCAACAACTTCAACTTCGGCATGACCGGAGGCCAGTTCTCCGCCACCACGCCGCCCGATGCCCAGCTGGGCTCCGGCTTCCTCAACCGCCTGGAAAAACCGCTGGACATTAGCCGCCTCGCCGTTTCGGCCGGCGCGGCTTATGCGCGTCGCTGCAGCAGCTACCAGAAAGACCTGCCGCAGGAGATCGCGCGGGCGATCGGCTACGAAGGCTTTGCCGTCCTGGATATCTGGGGCATCTGTCCCGGGCGCTACACCCGCTCCAACACCCTGACACCGCGGGCCATCGAAGAAACCATGGCCCGGCTGCCGACAGCGGATGGCGAAGTCCCGGAAAATCGACGCGAAGAATACGGCGCCCATTACCGTGAAACCGCTTCGGCATTGAAAGGGGCCGCCCCGCCGGTGGTCGTCGAAAAACAATTCGACCCGCCCCAACCCGGCCGGCATTCCGTCCTTCTCCTGGGAAATGCCGGACAGCGCATTCTGACGGCCGGTGAAATCCTGTGTCTGGCCGGATTGACCGCGGGTCTGCACGCATCTCAGAAAAACGAATACAACATCACCGTCCTGCGGGGGCCTTCCATCAGCGAGTTGATTCTGTCCGAAGAACCGATAGAATATGCCGGTATCGAGCGACCGGATGTCATCCTCGCCCTGAGCCAGGAAGGCGTTGACCGGCGCCGTCCGCTGTTCGCCGGTCTGAGATCAAATACACGCGTGCTTCAAATGCCGGAAGTCACGCTTCCGCCGACAAGGGCCGGGGTCAGCGGCATCGATCTCAGACCCCTGGGGATCAAACCCCAGGACTGGGCTCTGGCGGCCTTGGCCGCGCTGGCAAAAACGAATCGGATCATTTCAGTGGACATGTTGCGGGCCGCTTTGACGACCCGTTTTCGGGACGACGTTCTGGCCTCCGCCTTGCAGCTGGTTGAGAAAGTCTTTCAGAAGCAGGGGTAAGATAGTTTCCGTCCATAAATGGCCCTTTTCCGCAATTCCCCGCCTGCTTCGGGACAGGTCGGCGTTGATAGGCGGCATCGCTTGTGCGGCATACAGAACCGTCTGCCTCCGCACATTGCCGCCGATTTCCTTGAACTTGCGAAAAATTGCACATTTCTGGATCGGAAACTTATCAGTGCCCTTTACGAAACCGCGGATGGGCACAAGATATTAATATTTAGACGGATTACCGGTACGTTATACCTGGAGTTTCCCATTGACAACGCCATACCGGTATGGTTTTGCAAAAGTGTTAACATCCGTTTAGGGTCAACCCCAAGGGAGGAAGGAGGGAAGATGAAAAAGTTACCTGGTGCCGCGGCCCTTTTGGCCGCCTTAATGGCGGCTGCCTGTCTCTTGTTTGCCGGTTGTGCGGGAAAAGGGTATACGCCCGGAACGGCCCCCGACAGTTTTCCATGCGTACCGGAGAACAAACTTGAGAAAGACATCGTACCGGAGGCCGCTCTGGAAAACCTGTCCTGTTCTTTTAAGAAATACGAGGGCAAAGACACCTTGCTCCTCACGGTGGCCGTCAAAAACGTCAGCGACAAACCCCAGCGCTACCGGGTCAACCTTTTCATGGACAACGGCAAAGCCGTAGGCGGTCTTATTCCGCGCACCACCAAGGAAGGCCTCGTCGAGCCGGGTCAATCCAAATCTTTTGACTATCCGGTGGTGGATATGCCCCAAAGCCCCAAAGCAATGACGCTGATCATCAAGACCGCTTCACAATAGCAGCCGAACAGTTAAAGGGAGGATGTGCACATGAAACGAATCTATCTTATCACGATCCTTTGCATAACCGTGGCCCTGACCGGGCCGGTAGCGGCAAAAACGACTTTCATCGGGATCGGCACCGGTGGGACCGGCGGCATCTACTATCCTTACGGCGGCGGAGTGGCCGAGATCTGGTCCAAGTACGTGCCGGGCATCCAGGCCGTGGCCGAAGTGACCGGCGCCAGTGTGGAAAATGTCAAACTGGCCGACAAGGGGGAGACCGTCATCGGCGAAGTCATGGGCGATGTCGCCGAAGCCGGTTATAACGGACTGGACAAATTCAAGGGCAAGAAACACGGCATCCTTTCCATGGCCGTCATGTATCCCAATCTGCTGCAGGTGGTCACCCTTAAAAGCAGCGGCATCACCAATATCGAGCAGGTAAAGGACAGGCGCATCAGCAGCGGCAGCCCGGGCAGCGGCACCAACTTCATGGCCGAAGCGGTGTTGAAAGCCGTGGGCATTCCGCTCGATTCCTTCAAGGACAGCCGGTTGTCCTTCACGGAAACCGCCAATGCGCTGCGGGACGGCACCATCGACGTCGGTTTCTGGTCGGTAGGCCCCGGGACCAGTTCCATACTGGATCTGGCCACCACCCATGACATTGTCATCATCCCGATCACGCCGGAGCAAACCCAGAA
>JBATHN010000105.1:0-2300 GCA_049666885.1 Desulfobacterales bacterium | reverse complement strand
GCATAGCCATTAAAAGCAAGGCTGAGCATAACCGCGATGAATTGAATCGAGATAACTAATTTTCTCATCGCCATATCCCCTTGGTATCGATTATTAATGGCCAATTTGTGCCCCTCCACGAATATGTGATGGCACCATTGAGTGTCCAATTCAGAAATGAGAATTTTTTCCGCTGAACAAGGCCACACAAGGGTTTGCGGCGAGGCGTACTATACGTACGCCGCAGCCGGAAATCCGCGGAGAACGCAGTTCAGCGGGAAAAAGGCCATTTATGTATGGACACCAATTAACATTTCAGCTAAATGCAGCTGAAAAGTAACCTCGCGATTTCTCGCTCATATTTCCCCTAAACCTACAGGCAGGCGTAACCAGTTTTGTCTGGATTTCATAATGATAAATGTTTCACTTCTGACAACATTGCCAATTTTAAGGATCGTTTGAGTAGTAAATTGATATAATTCGTCCTTTCCTCCCAAACAAACAACCTCTGCTACGATATCGTAACGTCCGGCAACCACCCCTGCCCATGCGACATTTGGAAGCTGGGATATTTTGTCCATGATTTGATCCATCTGTCCTTTTGACAGGATGCTCATGGCGACCAAAGCGGTTATCATATTTTTGTGTCGGCTGGGATCAACAAGGCCTGATACTTTGAATAAACCTTTTTCCTCGAGAATTTTTATCCTGCTTCGAATGGTCGGCGCCGTAACATTGAGCTTTTTTGCCAGTTCACCAATCGACATGCGCCCATCCTCTGTTAGCAGTCGAATGATCTCGTTATCCAATGCGTCAAGAACTGGTTTATCCAAAAGAATTTCCTCCACCTAAAATTTTTAAATAGAAAAATAATATTTATATAATTATTTAAAAATAAAAAAATCAAGCAATAATTTATATATTAAGAAAAAATTTATACGTAAATTTTTTGGGGCTATGGATTGTGTCTGAAGGATAGCAATGGTCCGATAGCATGGATTTTACGGGTCAGGATCAATGTTGTTACGTACTGAATTGAAGGTAATCTTTAGAGATACTATCCCGGGTATTGGGGTGTTCAGAAATGTCAATAAATGGTTCGGTGAGCTGCACGTGCTGCAGGACATCAAGCTTCACATCGAATCCGGCGAGGTGTTTGTGGTCACGCACGAAATGGGGTTTGCGCGGGCGGTGGCCAACCGGGTGGTCTTCATGGACGAGGGTCGGATCATCGAAATCGCACCGCCCACAGTTTTTTTTACCAACCCTCAGAGCCCGCGGAGCAAGGCGTTTCTCAGCAAGATCTTGAACCATTGAAAACAGCAAACCGGACGAATGCCTTCCGGCGGACCGCATGAATGATGCTTAGCGTTCATTCTAAACACCCATGGCCCTGGCCGTCATTGTGAATAAAAATGACGCGACGGAGCCCGGATGAGTGGTTGAGAAAAGTGGCTGTCTGTCTGAGTCGCTTACGGGGTCTTAGACCGGACCCAATTCGATACATCTGAAAAACACTTACCTCGGGGTAAGTCCAAACCCTCTATTCTAAGACGGCCCTGGTCCGGGCTTAGAGCCCGTTGGCGGCGAGTTTCAGCCGTCTTTCGAAACCGGTTGTCCGGGTGGAGGTGCCTACCTTTTTCGTGTGACATACTAATTTCATACTAATAGTGGGGCTATCTCCGGGGCTTTGGGGAAAAGCCCGAAAATGCCGCCGGTGTGGATGAAAAGAATCCGCTGCCCGAAACAGCCCGGGTCGCGCCGCAGTTCCTCGATCATACCGAAGAATGCCTTGCCGGTGTAAACCGGATCCAGAATGACACCCTCGGTGCGGGCGGCCCTGCCGATCACGGTGAGTTCTTCCGGTCGCGACAAAGCATAACCGCGTCCGACGTAGCCGTCGATGATGTCGATATCGCGTTCTCTGGTAAATGGCAGCTTCAGGTTGTAGTCGGCGATGGCCCCTTCGCAGATGTCGCCGATGACGCGCATAAAGTAGTTCCGGTTGTCACAGACGTTGATACTGACCACCCGGGCTTTCAAACCGTGCAGCTTGGCTCCGAGAATGAGACCGGCGGCCGTGCCACCGGAACCGGTGGCATGCAGGATGGTCACCGGGCGCCTGTTGTCCCCCGGCAAGCCGGCGATATCGGCAACCAGCTCTTCCGCAGCGCGGATATAGCCCCAGGCGCCCAGGGAGTTGGAGGCCCCTTCCGGAATGATGTAGGGCCTGTGGCCTGCCTCACTGAGAAGCTCGGCCTCGCGCTGCATGAGGGCATCACGGTTCTTGTATTCGGCCGGCGTGATCCAAACGATGGTGG
>JBATHN010000104.1:0-2495 GCA_049666885.1 Desulfobacterales bacterium | reverse complement strand
GAATTGTCGATGATGGCTCGCGAGACACGGACTTCACGGTAATCGAAATCGAGAAGCGTGCCGTCCATATCGATGCCGCTGATGCCGATGATGCCGAAATCGACGCGAAACTGCTGGATAAAGTCGATCGTTAGCGGGCCGATGATTCCGCCGTCGCGATGCCTTACCAAGCCGCCGGCCACAATGACCTCGAAGTTTTCGTTGCCGCTTAAAATGGAGGCGACATTGAGGTTGTTGGTGATCACTTTGAGCCGCTGATGGTTGCACAGCGCCTTGGCAATTTCCTCTGTAGTGGTGCCGATATTGATAAAAAGAGACGCATTGTTCGGGATTTTATCCGCAACCATTGCGGCGATTTGCTGCTTTTCTCTGAGGCACAACACTTTTCGTTGCGTGTAGGCAACGTTCTCGGTGCTGGAGGAAACCCCGGCGCCGCCATGATACCGGTTGATCGACCCCTCTTCACACAGGGTGTTGATGTCACGCCGAATCGTCTGGGGGGTCACCTTAAATGCCTGTGACAGAGATTCGATCGTCACAAAGCCCCTGCTTTGAACCAGATCGCGGATTTTTTCATGGCGTGTGCGCATAGGTGCGGTCTTTTTACGCGACGCTGTGTCTTTCCGGCAAGAATTTTGATTGTCGTAGCATCCTGCCGGATCGGATCGGTCGTTGCCAGCCCTCATATGTCCTCCATCCAACCGGATTCGGGATAATATTTTCTGTTATGAAAATAAAGAGAAAGTAAAATTCGAAAACGAAAATTTATCGTGACACGCTTTTCCGGTTATGTTACGGCTGAAAAGAGAATTGCGGTCGCACTTGGTAGCCTGTTCTTCGTTTAACAGCCCGACTCTATTTTCACAAGTGAAAATAAGAGGATTTCTTCGGCCGTCAATTTAACGTGGCCTCAATGACTCAGCCAAAAACAGATTTGTTGAAAACCGGTGTACTCATTATCGGTGCCGGCGTGACGGGGACTGGTCTCGCCCGTGACCTGTCGCTGCGCGGCATTCCCTGCATTCTGGTCGAAAGAAAGGATTTCAACGCCGGCGCGTCCGGTGGCAATCACGGTTTGCTCCATTCCGGCGCCCGCTACGTTGTATCCGATCCGTCGTCGGCTGTGGAATGCCAAAAGGAAAACCGGCTGCTCAAAAAACTGGCACCGCAGTGCATCGAGGATACCGGCGGACTTTTTGTTGCCGTAGAAGGCGATGACGAGAACTATGTGGCTGATTTTGCCGCTTTGTGTGCACGATTAGGCATAGAATCTCAAGCGTTGGAAGCTTCGGAAGCCCGCGACGCGGAACCGGCCTTGTCGGAGAAGATCATCGCGGCCTTCAAGGTAAACGATGCCGCGATAGACCCCTTTAAGCTCAGCCTGGAAAACATCTCCCATGCCCGGCAGCACGGGGCGGTGTTTCTGCCCCACAGCCGGGCGGTTCAGTTCGACTGCCGCAACCATCGCGTTCGAACGGTTCTACTGACCGATATCAAAACCGGACGGCACACCACAATCGAAACCGATTTCGTTGTCAACGCTTCCGGGGCCTGGTCCGGAGAAGTGGCAGCCCTGGCCGGTATTCGGCTCCGCATGGTCTACTCCAAGGGCAGTCTGCTGGTGACACAGAGTCGGATGGCCGGTCAGGTCATCAACCGGCTGCGTCGTCCGACCGATGGTGATATTCTCGTACCGGGTGGAACGGTTTCCATCCTCGGCACGACCTCCGTGCGCATCGAATCACTGACCGATTATCGCCCTACCGTGGAAGAGGTAGATCAAATTATTTCCGAAGGCGCCATGATGATTCCCGCGTTAGAAAACACCCGCTTCATTCGTGCTTATTCCGGCATACGGCCGTTGCTCGATGCACCGGCCACAGACGATGATCGCAGCGTCAGTCGCGGATTTGCCCTGATCGATCACACGGCGGAAGGCGTTGACAATTTTGCCACCATCACCGGCGGAAAACTGACCACGTACCGTTTGATGGCCGAAAAGACGGCCGATTTCATCTGCCGTCGATTCGGTACACCGCGTCCCTGCCGGACACAAACCGAACCTCTGCCGGTGACATCCGACGGGCGATGGACCGAGCCGGGTCTGGCGCCACGGTTTTGGTTGCAAAATCGCAATCCAGACGACGTTATCCTGTGCGAATGCGAAATGATACCGCAGAGCGTGGTCGACAGCATCGTTCAAAGTATCCGCAATCTGGGCGCCCGGATGGACCTCAAATCGATCGGCTTGCGCAGCCGGATCGGAAAAGGCCCCTGCCAGGGAGCCTTCTGCAGCACACGCGTGACGGCCTATCTGTATGATCAAGGTCTGCTGGATGCCCGGCACGGCATCGAAGACCTGAAAACTTTTCTCGATTCGCGCTGGCGAGGACAAAAACCCCTTATGTGGGGCAGTTCGCTCATTCAGGCTGAACTGCAGGAGGCCATGCACTGCGGGCTTCTCGGTCTTGAACTCGAAGAAGAGTCCTGAATTC
>JBATHN010000103.1:0-1569 GCA_049666885.1 Desulfobacterales bacterium | reverse complement strand
CCTTGAGCCGGTGATGAAAAACGGCCGCCTCACCCGGCCGCATCCGTCCCTCGAAGCAATTCGTGAACAGTTTGGGCGGAACTTCAACGCCTTGGCAGCTTCTTTCAAGGCGTTGAACACAGCCGCATCATATCCGGTTGACATCAGTCCGCGTCTCCAACGGCTGCAGGAAAACCTATAGATAGAATCCCTCCTCGAAGGTCACTTTTCTCCCCAAGGATTTTTGTGCATTGGCGTAAATTGGGTG
Source organism: Desulfobacterales bacterium (assembly GCA_049666885.1). Taxonomy (GTDB): domain Bacteria; phylum Desulfobacterota; class Desulfobacteria; order Desulfobacterales; family SG8-13; genus JARFQH01. Next base: position 1,322 of record JBATHN010000103.1, on the reverse strand, counting down.
AACCTTAGTGGTCCTGTTCGTAAATACGGTGACGAACCGAGATGACCGAGGCGCCCGCAACGCAAGGCGCGAGAAGCGAGCATACCAAGCGTATACAAGCGCCGAGCAACACGGCGCGGCGGAATGCATCGGTCATTGAATGCCACCGTATTTACGAATAGGGCCACTTAATTGTCGGAGCGTGTTTTGCGGTGTCCTCTTTTCATGTCCCTTGCCCGCATAATCCGGATGAGCCTTTCGGCGATCTCGGTTTCCCGCGGGCTCAGAATACCGGCACCGACCCAACTCTCTATGGTTTCAGCCGGCAGAGTCAGCTCTTCTGCACAGGCTTCCAGGTCGTCGAGACTGACGAGGTCGATATCCAGGTTATTTTGCGGCACGATCTCACTCTTCTGGGAGGATATCGGGTTACGGAATACAGCCGGGTAACCATCCGTCTGCCAATCCGTTTGGATGCCGCCGCCGGTCGTCGCCAGGCGGGTTTTGGCGGTTTGGCTTAACCGGTCACCCGCGGGGGCGGCCTGCTTTTCAACCCTCCCCTCGTCAGCAAGCGTTCTCACCAAAGTTTCCGCTTTAGCGGGCATTAACCACTTGAAGTAACGTTTCAACACGTTAAAAATACGAGCGGTATGGATCATTGTTAGGTTACCTTCCATTTTTTTCATTTGATGCGCAGCCCACTCCAATCTGTGAGGATCACTTTTCGATCAAGTCTATCGACAGACACCCGAGTCGTGTTGCTGCGGAAAACACCACCTTTATAATATAGTTATCCTTTTCGTGTTTCAAAACCTCTTGTTCATAACAATAAGACCTGTTTTGGATTTTGCTTTGTATATTATAGAGCATTTTCACACCTCGATCGACCTGATTTACCCGTTACCTGCCGGTGGCTCTGGTTAAACCACTAAAAAACCGATTGCTTACGCCGACAACGGCTCATCCACCTGTCCCCCTTCTTATATTCGCTTCAAGTTTTATCGTGAATGGCCGATAGTGGTTAATGAATCTGATTGATCAAATCCCGAAAAAATGACGAGGGGAGTTTATGGACATAGCGACCGTTATCGGGCTCTTCGGAGGCACAGTCCTGATTGTCGGCTCCGTTATCATCGGCGGTTCGGCGCTTGTTTTTGTCAATATACCCGGTATCTTGATTGTCATTGGTGGGACTCTGGCCACCTGTTTCATCAAATTTTCAATGCGAGACGTGATCAATTCGATCTCAGTGGTGATGAAGGCTTTCATGATCAAACTGGATTCGCCGGAGGAACTCATTACAAAACTGATCGAGTATTCCAAGATTGCAAAGAAAGAAGGCC
>JBATHN010000102.1:0-2427 GCA_049666885.1 Desulfobacterales bacterium | reverse complement strand
ACTCTTTATTAGCACTTACATTCGGTATTCTTGAAATATCCAGATCAGTCCAGATTCAAGAATTGGATAATAATGGTTGAACGCCAAAGCTCAGAAAAAATTGGATATCACAAGTTATTTCTGAGGTCTTAGTCTGCCGATATGTTGGAGATACCCAAGGTATCTGAGCCTGCTTTTCGCCTGTGATAGCAAAATGAAAGTCAACTTATCATCGAAAATGACCAACCACCAGATGTAGTGGTCAGCCGTCTTTGGGTTTGCAAATAACCTTTGTCTGTCCATCCAATGTATCTTTTGCTGGTATGCAGCTCATTCGCTCCTGGGAAAAAGGTGCCCGGATGATATACCGCGCCAGGTTTTCCATGGCGGCTTCATCACCGGGCAGAATGCGTTGCCCGACGAATACGTTGAAACCGGTTTGCTGCCATTTATCCATCAGCGCGATCAGGTCCCGGCTGATCTTTCCTTTTTTCAAAAGCATCTTCAACACGTTGTGACGGAACAACATTTCCAGCGTTTTGATACCTACTAACGCCGAAACGGAAAACATGCCGTTGCCGTGGAAGCACCCGTCCGAAACCAAAATATTTTGTGGGGGTGGTACCCTAAAAAGTCACCGAATGTCTGGATGGCAACGGCCGCACAGGGAATTGCCGTCTTTTCCCGGACGCCAGTCGTGTAAACAGCCTTTAGTGCTTTCCACCCGCAACGGCTCAGTTCCGAAAGCAGCTTACCCTGCACTCCTCGGGATCAGGTTAAATGCTACGGCTCCTGCTTGTCTAAATCCAGGCCAGATTCATGCCCTCAAGGACCACAGCGCGAACCTTGATTCCATGATCGGGTTCGTGAAACCCGAGGTCGGCATCGGCGTGGTAGTAGTCGGCCTTCGCCCAAGTTGTGAATTCAACATTCACCGCGATTTCTCCACCACCGTTCATTTCTGGGGCATCGGACCCTGATCCGTAAAGCGGAAAGAGAGTAGAATACTCTCTACGCTCACTGTTCATGATGATGCTGTGGGAACTCGGTTCGCTTAATGTTCCTCCACGCCCAGCGAGGGAGTGATAGCAGGCCAGGCAGTCATGATCCGTCACCTGGAAAAGCGTCTCCCAAGGGGTGCCATCCGGCCTGGTAACTGGCTGACTTACATGAATAGTCATCTCCAGCGCTGCGTCACCGCCTGCTGCCATCGTCCGTGTCATTGCAAAGGACCAGAAATCACCCGGATCCACCGAGTATACGCCGTGCACGTCGAGGACGACCGCAACCTGCGATATCATCATGGGCCAGTCGGGGGCTGCGCACCGGAAGATCATTGTCTGGCTCACGTATCCGAAGGCGTGTCCCCAATAGCGGTTTCCGACGTAAGCTCGCACGTGGGGGTGCAGCAGGTCGACGTAGTCCGGGTATTCTCCTCCCTGAGGATCCAGGCCCGCATTCGTGACCGAGAATCTGTCATCCACTGTCGGATGGGGAACGCTAGAGGAGGAGCGGTGCGAGGTTGTCCATCGGTCCCACTCAAAGGCGCACTTTACGACAATTTTAGGGTTGTGAAGGTAATGATGCACTAATGGCTCGAGGCCGCCTTCACCCATCGCCCAGTCGACGGCCTCCCGGTGAGCCCGTCCTTCCTCCGCAGCGAGGGCCGATGCCTTCTTTTTGAGTCTCTCGTGATCCGATCGGACTGTCGACATCGGTTTGCGTGCCGCCTCTGAAGCCCGCTCCGACAGCTCCTGCATGTCGACTCCGAGAACTTCAGACATAAGGGCGCTCACAGCCAAGTCGCGTCCCTCAGCCACTTCCATGTGACGCTGGGAGAGTTTTAACCTGTCCTGGTCGAGTGTGGCTCGTTTCTCCATAAGCTGTTTATGCCGTACTGGTACTTTCCTCTTGCCAGTCTGCATCGTGCACCTCCTTTCGGTTTTCGATGAGATGATAGATGATAAAAATTTGCTTTTTCATGCAGATCATTCCCTCCTCCTGAATTGTGGTTGCGGTGTCCACACGAACACAATGAGACTATTAAACTACGGTTATACCCCTCTGGTTGATAAATGGTATTGTTGATTAAAAAGCAGGATTCGGTTCAGGGAGAAAGGTACAGTTTCAGGTCAGATCAAATAGGGTATCAAATATTAATAAACAACTCGGAGGAATATAGTCAATCAGTATCGATAGTTCTGGCAGATGATGATATTATGGCAAAAAACCATATATCAGCCGCTCGCGATATATTGAGATAATTACCAGTCTGCAATAAATACAGATACCATCATTGCCTTCATTCAACAATACTTGCGTTATGGTTAAACATACCAAAAATCAATAGTATTGACGCTATTATGAAGTCTAAAATAATTGAATCAATGTCTTGAAGTTTATTCAAATCATGTCAGATCAATCTTGATTTATAAAAAATTTCACATC
>JBATHN010000101.1:0-1879 GCA_049666885.1 Desulfobacterales bacterium | reverse complement strand
TTATTCCTCTGGAACTGCGCTATTGGCCGGAGTGGGTGGGCGTCGGCTTGCTAACGCTTATCGTCATTCAATTTTCGGTAAGTCAGTGGCGCAACACCTTTCGAGTTACGTATCATCGATGGCAGTTATGGCACCGCTGCTGCGGCGTCTTCATCCTTGGCCTGGCCATCCTTCACATCCTGTTTGTCAGCGAAACCTTTTCTGAAGAAGGTCTTCCCCGCACCGCCGTTCTTATATCGACAGCTCTAATTGCGATGTTGTGGCTGTGGGTCCGATCAGGGTGGCTGCGGGCACGAAAAATGCCTCTCGCCATTACCCGGTTCGCGCCGGAAGGGAAAAGCAGTATATGTATTGAACTGAGTATTAAAACAAAACGGCCGTTTCGATATTTTCCCGGACAGTTCGTCTTCATCTCCATTCATTCAAAACATATTTCCCCTGAGCCTCACCCGTTTACCGTGTCCTCCACACCCACCCGTCCGCAATGCCTTCAAGTTACCGTGCGGGCCAGCGGAGATTGGACGCGGCGTATCGGCCGGGTCGCAGAGGGAGACAGCGTCTTTATTCAAGGCCCCTTCGGTCGATTCAGCCACATTCTGACCGATCCGGGTCGCGAAATCGTCATGATTGCCGGTGGCATCGGTATCACGCCCATGCTGAGTATGCTGCGATTCATGGTCGATCGGAAGGACCATCGGGCCGTTACGCTGATCTGGAGCAATCGCTCCCGGGAAGATATGGTGTATCAGGAAGAGTTCAATGATTTGACGTCGAAATTAATTGGACTTCGGCCGCTCTTTGTGTTTACCGGTGTATCAGCAGAGGGGGTTTCGACCGGACGGCTGAACTTGGAAAAGCTGCAAACGATGCTCCAGACATGCAGCCGCCGAGCGGCGGTTTTCTTGTGCGGCCCGGTCCAAATGATGAAACAGGTTAAAGGCGACTTAAAGGGCATCGGTTTTGCTTCGCGTTCAATTTATACCGAAACTTTCGGTTTCTGAAATCAGTTCGATTGTTAAACGGTGACGGCCCGTTGAGTAGACAAATTGTCGGTGGATTCGGTTAGCTCATCCAGCCAGTTTGCGTAAAACCGTGTTGAATCGGGATAAACCATTTATAGGAGTAACACTCATCACCTAAGGAGGACCTACCTATGAAGAAAATCATCAAAATAATGGCGGTTGTGTTGCTAAACGTGACTTTTATCATGCAGGCGCATGCCGCCGGCTCCGACTGGAAACTCGACCCCGCTCATTCAGGGATTTATTTCGAAATTGATCATATTTACGCTGCCACAAGGGGCTATTTTGAAAAATTCGACGGTAAGGTGATCTTCGACCCTGACAATCTGGACGGCAGCAGTTTTGACTTCACGGTCGAGGTAGACAGCGTCAATACCGGCAACAGCAAACGTGACGGTCACCTCGAGGGCAATGAGTTCTTCGGCGCCAGAAAATTTCCGGTCATGACCTTTAAGAGCACTAACGTCAAAAAAGTGGAAGGCGATCAATACGTTGTGGAAGGCACACTGACCGTAAAAGACGTCAGCAAGTCCGTTTCGGTTCCGTTTACCTTCTTCGGGATAAAGCAAAGTCCGTTCGATAAAGATAGTGAAGTGGCCGGCTTTGAAGCTCGCCTGGTCATCGACCGGCTCGAGTACAAAGTCGGCACCGGCAAGTACTACGAAATGGGGGTAATCGGCAAAGACGTGGATGTTCTCATCTCGTTTGAAGCGACGCGAAAAAAATAGGGACAGGTGTCGGTGCTGAGCTGAATTTCATTTTTTGTAAGCGTTCACAGGGCACCGCATCTGCTTTGTTGTCGGGCACTTGAATTACAAAAGTACGTATACGCGCCCGACGCCTTGCATCTGCGGCAC
>JBATHN010000100.1:0-2395 GCA_049666885.1 Desulfobacterales bacterium | reverse complement strand
GGCATGCAGAGCGGTCAGTTCACCGAAACTGTGACCCGCGGTGGCATCCGGCTGAACGCCGAAGGTTGCCAGAACCTTGAGCATAGCGAGGCTGACGGCACCGATGGCCGGCTGCGCAATGTCGGTGCGGCGCAAGGCGGCGTCCTGCAATGCGGTTTCTTGCGTGGAGGATACCGGAAGCGGGTAAATGGCCCGGCTCAGGCTTCTCTCGTCGTCAAACTGTCGATCGGCAGACGCGAGCGCTTCAAAGGCTTCCGGAAACCGGCAGACGAGATCGCGGCCCATCCCCGGATACTGACTGCCCTGGCCGGGAAACAAAAACGCCAGCTTACCGGCTGGCCGTCCTTCACCATAAAACAGTCCTGGGCGTTTGACGGCTGTTTCGGTCCGGAGGCCCTCGAGCAATGCCGATCCCTCCTTCAGGAAAAAGGTCCGCGTCGAATCCGGCGTCCGTTCGTCAGCAACCGTCCGCTCGATGACCCACAAAAGGCGGCAGTCATTGTCAACGGAGAACGCCCGGCGTGACCGCAAAGCCGCTTCAGCCAGCGGTATCCCGTTTTCGATGTCGTTTCTCAGGCGCTCGATTTTTTCGATCAATGCGGCTTTTGAAGTCCCGGACGCCGCCACGATCTCAACCGAACCATCCCAGGCGGTGTCGGTTTTTTCCGGCCGGTATTCTTCCATGACGAGGTGAAAGTTGCTGCCGCCGAATCCGAAGGCACTGACCCCGCAGCGGCGCGGGTGGTCCTTATTGGACAGCCACGGTCGCGTGACGGTGTTGAGATAAAATCGGCTTTTATCGATACCGAGTTCCGGATCCGATGGCTCCGCTTTCAATGTCGGCGGCAGGATTTTGTGATGCAGGGCCAGGACGCTTTTGATTATGCCCGCCGCACCGGCGGCGGCTTTGGTATGACCGATCATCGACTTGACCGAGCCGATGGCGCAGTCCGATCCGCTGGCGGTCTTGCCGCCGAACACCTGGCTCAGGGCTTGAAATTCGACTTTGTCGCCGACGCGGGTGCCCGTGCCATGGGCTTCGATCAGTTCAACGGTGTCCGGATCGATACCGGCGTTCGTGTAAGCATTTCGTAATGCAAGGGCCTGGCCTTCGGGGCGGGGGGCATATATGCTCTGAGATTTACCGTCGCTGGCGCTTCCTATGCCGCGAATGACGGCATAGATCCGGTCGCCGTCCTTTTCGGCGTCGACCAGTCGTTTGATCACCAGAAGACCGACTCCCTCGCCGAGGACCGTTCCATCGGCATCCTTCGAAAAGGGCCGAACGTCTCCGGTGGGTGAGAGGATGCGGGTTTTGGCAAAGCACATGTGCATGAAAATGTCGTTTAGTGTATCGACTCCGCCGGTGACCACCATGTCGCTGCGGCCGGCGGAGAGCTCCAGGAGTGCCATGTGAACCGCACTCAACGAACTGGCGCACGCCGCGTCGACCACGCAGTTGGTGCCACCGAGATCGAGACGGTTGCAGATGCGGCCGGCGACCACATTGCCGAGGAGCCCGGGAAAGGAGCTTTCCTGCCAGGGAACGTAGGACTCGGATATGCGCGCAACGATTTCTTCTGCGGTTGCAGCGGCCACTCCCGCGCGCTCGAGCGCTTGCCGCCATTTGGGGAAACCGAGCCTGGCCCCGAGCGGAATGACCAGTTCCTGGGTACCGGTGACACCCAGAATGACGCTGGTTCGTTTCCGATCGAACGCTTTGCCGTCGTCATAGCCGGCGTCCGCAAGTGCCATCTTGGCCGCTACAAGCCCCAACAATTGAGACGTATCGGTGGCTTCCAAGGTGTTCGGCGGTATACCGAATTCGGTCGGGTCGAACATCATCGGCGGTAAAAAACCACCTCGCGTGCAGTACGTGTGGTCAGGGACGGTCGGGTCGGCGTCAAAATAGTCAGCCGCCGTCCAATGGGTCGGCGGAACCTCGCCAATGGCGTTTTCACCGTTAACGATCAGCCGCCAGAATTCTTTCAAACCGGCGGATTTCGGAAAAAAGCACCCCATGCCGATGATGGCAACCGGTATCGCTTGCTGGTTCAATGGTTTATCATCTGTCAATTTTCAAACCTTTTTATGACCCGAAAAGATCCTGCCGGAGTTCGAATTGAGAGGCATGAAGAACCCAAAAGTGGGGAATTGCGGATCTGAACAATCCACACAGAATCATTTATCGTTTAAAATCCTATTTAGTGATTGTCCACGGTTTCATTAGGGGCACTGATTAGTTTCCGATCCAGAAATGCGCCATTTTCTGCAAGTTCAAGGAAATCAGCGGCATTGCGCAGAGCCGTACTCGTGCACGCCGCACAAGCGATTCCGTCGATTGACGCCGATCTGTCCCGAAGCAGGCGGGGAATTACGGAAAAGGGCCATTTAT
>JBATHN010000099.1:0-9828 GCA_049666885.1 Desulfobacterales bacterium | reverse complement strand
TCCAGTTTTCCTTGCTCAAAGCCTCCACTGAAACCCATTTATCCGGCTTCTTCCAAAATCGGTGGAGGCTTTTATATATCCAATTCGCCTTTTGAAATCAACTTTAACTTGGATGCTACGCCATTCTTGCCGCCGGTGCAACCCGCATCCGCCGGTCGGTGTCGGAGGAACCGGGCCAGATGAAACAGGAACTCATCGAATTGCTCTGCAGGAAATCCTTCCAATACAGTGAAAAGCCGATTTTTAAACTGGTGTCCGGGCAGTCGAGCCGATATTACGTCAACTGCAAGCCGACGACCTTGAGTGCGCGTGGCATGTATCTGGCGGGACATCTGGTGTTCGATACGATAAAAGATCTCGCCGTTGCCGGTGTCGGCGGGCTGACATTCGGTGCCGATCCGATTGCTGTGGCTACGGCGTTTGCTTCGGAACTAAATGGAAGGCCGATCAATGCCTTCTCCATCAGAAAGACCCGCAAGGATCACGGCATCATTCGTTGGGTCGAAGGCGATCTCGCACCGTCGGACCGGGTGGTGATCATCGACGATGTGGCCACCACCGGCGGATCGACGGTGACGGCCATCGAACGGGCCCGTTCCGAGAGCCTGACGGTCGTCATGGCGGTTATTCTCGTGGATCGTCAAGAGGGGGGGCTCGCTAACATCCGCCAGCACGTCGATCAGGTCTCGGCGATTATAACGCGAGACGAGCTGCTCACGTGTTACGGTCGATTACACGGAGGGAAGGCGGATTGTGGTTCAGAAAAAATTTAAGCGGGGATGTAGGTGGCGCACGCGTTTTCGGACTCCCAGGCGGTGACCCGGCTGACGCAGACAGGTTGATTTTTGAGAGCCGATTGCAATTCGGTGGCAATGTAATAGGCGATATTTTCGGACGAGGGGGCGTATTTTTCGTTAAACGGACCGATTTCGTTTAAAAATTTGTGGTCTAGATGCGACATGATATCCGCAACCTCTTTTTTGACCTCGCCAAAGTCCATCAGTATGCCGGCCCGGTTCAGTTTTTCGCCTTTCAGGCAGACCTCGATCTTCCAGTTGTGCCCATGGAGGTTTTCGCACTTCTCTGCGACCATTTTTAACTGATGGGCAGCCGCGAAGTGGGTTACGATCTTCAATTCAAACATGGTTTAGACCTGCCTTTGCGTTGATCGTCGGCACCGCTTTGGATGCCGAGATTTTCAGACCGCGCCAAGACGGTCTCCCTTTAAAATGCTCTTGATCTTCGAAGACAGCTTACCGGTTTCCACCTTTGCGAATTCTCTCAGAAGCTCTTCCTGTTTTTTGTTCAGATGGGTCGGGGTGCGAATTGAGAATTGAACAATCTGGCTGCCGCGACTGCCGTTTCTCAAGGAAGGGATACCCTCGCCGTTCAGGCGCAAGATATCACCGTATTGCGTGCCCTTCTTGATTTCGATCATTTTTTTACCGGTAAGGGTCGGGATCTCTATACTGTCACCGAGCGCAGCCTGAACGAAAGATATGGGTATCCGGCTGATGACGTCGGTGTCGTGCCGTTCGAAGAACTCATGGGGTTCGACCTGAATAAAAACATACAGGTCTCCCGGCGACCCTCCGTTGGGACCGGCTTCTCCTTCACCGGTCAGTCGCAACCGGGAGCCCGTATCGACACCGGCTGGTATTTTAACGGCAACCTTTTTGCGCGTCTGCACCTGACCCATACCCCTGCAGTCGGGACAAGGGCTGCTAATGGTCTGGCCTGAGCCTCGGCAGATATGACAGGTAGTACGGACGGTGAAAAACCCCTGGGAGCGAGAGACTTGGCCGGTTCCTCGGCACTGGCTGCAGATTTCCGGTGACGTTCCAGGCGCGCTGCCGCTACCGCGGCAGTTTTGACAGGTTTCTGATTTTTCCACCTCGATTCCGGTTTCGGTTCCGAAAGCAGCCTCCATAAAGCTGAGCTTCATGTCGTATCGTAAGTCTGCTCCGCGTTGCGTGCGGCTTCTGGAACGCCGGCCGCCGCCGATGCCGAAAAAGTCTTCAAAAATATCTCCGAAGCTCGAAAAAATATCTTCAAACCCACCAAACCCCGAAAATCCAGTTCCTTCAAGGCCGGCATGGCCGAATTGATCATATATCGACCTCTTCTGCGGGTCGTGTAGAACTTCGTACGCCTCAGCGGCCGCCTTGAACTTTTCCTCAGCTTTTTTATTGCCAGGGTTTCTGTCCGGATGATATTTCAGGGCGAGTTTACGATAGGCGGCCTTTATCTCGGGTTCGTCTGCACGCCGATTTAATCCGAGCACTTCGTAGTAATCACGTTTTTCAGGCATAGTTTCTAAATTTCCAAACAAGATGACGGTACCATCCGATGAATTTTGACAATCTTGATGTGATCCTAAAATTAACCCTGATAGAGCGGTTGTCAATCTGTCCGAGGCCCTTCTCCCATGGATTTAGCCTCGTTTTCTAAAACAGCCTTTTTTATATGCACTCCATTCGATTCAAGGGACAGGCCGGACGGTTTTCAGGCCGCTTGTCCGGGTGGACCGCTGGTCGGCGGCTCTTGACGGAGCCGAGTGGCATAGGCAAACGCGACAATGCCGACAAGCATCAGTGCGGTGCCCATAGGGAACGCCGCCCGCAGTCGAAACAGATCCATCATCATCCCTGCCAGCATCGAACCGGCCAGCATTCCCATGCTATGGGCCACAGTCAGGAGCGCCATTACGGACCCCATGGCATCGGTTTTGTCACCGATGAGAACCGTGGTCGCCATGAGCGCCGGCATGCAGATCCCACCTCCGATACCGAACATGACGCTGGCTGCAACCATTTCCGAGACGTTATCAGCCCATGAGTAAGACAGAATGGCACCGCTTACCAGTGCGCCCCCGAAGATGACCATCGACTTCTTGTTGAGGCGGTCGGCCACATACCCCATCGGCAACTGGATGATGCCGCTGACGAAAATCCCAAGCATCACCAGAAAACCGATGGTGGCGCTGGACAGCGCCAGTTCGGCGTCCGCCAAAACCGGCAAGAAGCCCCAGATGATGCCGATACAGGCGGTGTAGGCAAATCGAAAAAAAAAGAGCCCGGCGATCTCGCGGTTCCGCGCCAGTTGTTTCCACCCGGCCGGCTGTTTTCCCCGTCTAACCACTCTTTCGGAACGAACCGGCGGCAAAAAGACGAGACTTAAAAAAAAACCGATGAGGGACAGTCCCCCCATGCCCCAAAAGGCCGCATCGAGACTAAAGCGATCATGTATCAGACCACCCAGAACCGGGCCGAGACTCAAGCCGAAAAAGACCGACATATTGAAAAGGCCCATTGTAAAGCCTTCGCGCCCGGCTGGGGTGATATCACCGACATAGGCCTGGATTACCGGCATCAACATTGCCGAGGCAACGCCTTGGACGAGCCGTATCAAGATAAGGGAGCCGATGGTGTTGGAAACCATAAAGGCGACGGAGACGACGGTGTAGGCCAGCAAACCAATAACAATCAAAGGTTTACGGCCTTTCCTGTCTGATAACTGGCCGAAATACGGTAAAAAGAAGACCCGTGACAGGGAAAAAGCACCAAAGATCAGCCCGATGTAAAGACCGCCGGCGCCCAGGTTGCGGGCGTAAACCGGGAGAAGCGGGACCACAATGCCGACACCGGTGATGGTGGAGAAAATCGAAAAAAAGAGGGTGATGAAGATCAGTTTGTCCCGTTTCGGCATGCCACTCCGCGCAGTGACGCTGCTGTCACAGCACCGCGCCACTGTAGAAACAAATTCCTTTTGGCGCTCAAATTTTAAGCAACAGATAGCTGTACTCATTGAGCCGGGATCGCAGCATTCGGGCGTCACCGACCAAATCGTCCAACTCCTTCCAGAACTGCCGTCCATGATTTTTTATACGGGTATGCAGAAGTTCGTGAAGGATGACGTAGGACATGAGCTGCTGCGGAAGATGAATCAAATTGATGTTCAAACTAATGTTATTATCGACAGAACAACTTCCCCAGCGCGTTTTTTGTTTACGGACCGACACGTTGCCGACCTTGAACCCATGTCGCTCCGCCAGGGTCTTGAGTTTTTGCACCAGAATTTTTCGGGCTTCTTCGGCATCTGTCTCTTCGATAACGCTGGCCGCGTGCAGCCGTTTTCTTTCCAATTGCCTGGCCTGTGCCAGGTGTTTGACGATCCACTCTGTCTTGGAAACCACAAATTGTTCGACCTGTTTGAGGGACACCCCTCGCGGGATCGTCACGCCGACACCGCTGAACGGTTTTACCGTGAGATTCATATTGCGGGCTCTGCGGCTGCGTTTCAAGCGGATCAATCCGACGCCGTCAACTTTAACGGCATCCTCTTTACTGGCGCGCTTTGTTTTCATGCGGAATTGGTCCGGTGGATCTTTCGTGATCCGTTACGGTGTACGTTTTGAGCATCGATGCGGCACCGGGACAAGTTGCCGACTGCCGGCAAACGCTGTTCATGGCGGACGCGTCACGGGTGCCTCTTCACCCCCAAAAAAAAACCCGGTTGCCGTGTCAGCAACAGGGTTCGAAAAAGCGCTTTAGCAATTTTTTAAAACTTGAGGGAATGCAAGCTGCTGATCAAATTAAACCCTCCCCAGCTATGCTCCCCGGCAGGGGATAGAACAACGGCGTGTTACTTTTAACCCATCATATCAACTCCATTCTGCTTGTCAATAACTATTTAGTCGAATCGATAGCTATCTGAAATTAAAGCAATTAATTCTAAAAACCATGCACATGGCAAAGTAATACGTTATATTACACTTAACGGCTGCAGTCGGGTGGATCGGGCGGGCTTTTCTCACAAGCGGGATCATAAACTGCATGACCCCAGTGGGTCGAAAAGAAATCTTCGACAGCAATGTCTTCCTGTTTTACAAAGCCGGGCAGCAAGCTGCCGCGACTAAACAGTTCCAGAATTGCCAATAGACCGGCCGCGGTCGACAGCTGAATCGCTGATAGCGAATTCCCGTCGATGAGCCGACCGTATATTTTCTTGACGAAATTTCGCTGCCTGACTGGACCCTCATCACTACCGACGACGTTGACGTACATGATGACGACGTCCTGATCCGTCAAAGGCACTTCCTGATCGAATACGTTTATTAAATGATTCCATTGTGAACAGCATTTCAAACGATACCCACGGGAGCAGAATTTACCCGCCTCGAAGGCAGGATTTACAACCGGATATTGTTGAGAACTTCAGCTTTCCTCATTTTACATGCCCGGAGTGTGCACCCTGTCAATACGGTCATCAGATTCCAGTATCATGAGGGCCCTTTTGGAAAACCAGGGATGATGGTTTTCCACAGCAGTCGAGAATATACGGGTTCTTCGATTGATGGTGAGGCGAGAATTAACAACCTCTGAGAATAACCTTTCCCATGAACTCTGAAGATGATGCCACATTTGATATCGACAGTCAGACTGATCGTTAGCGGAGCACCCATTAAACTGTTGAATACAAACTAAAAAAAGCAGGCACGCCGAAAGTGGCATAATGTTTGCTTTCATCATACGAAAATAAGGTGGGCGCCTCTGCCCGGATAATCGTTTGCAACCGCTGTTCTCAACCGCTCATCCGCTCATCCGGTCTCCGGAGCTCATTTTCATGCACTGTGAAGGCCGCTTCAAGCCGCCGTGAACGTTTAAAGATAGGGGGGCGTCCCCCGAAGAGAACCGGCCGGGTTACGGCAAGAGTTGGGAAGGTAGAAAATGTTGAGTCCTGAACTATACGGTTTGCTGCTGACGGCCGCAGTGCTTGCAATTGTTGTTTGCATCCTCGTTTTGGAAAGATATAAAATGAAGGCCGAACAACATATCCGCCAGATGATGAAGATCTGTCCGGTCGAGCCAGCCGTCATCGGAAACGATGGAATAAAAAAAGGCGGGTCACAGTGGATATGACACGCCCACAATGAAAGGAGGTTGTTGTGCCAGGTCCATCAACCTGACAAGTTGTTGTAGTCTGACATACCACGATGTGGCATGTCAAGTCTTTTTTTTGCCTCCGCGATGGGCCGATCGATAAAAATACCGACCGCTGTCATTAGAAAGAATCGGCTGATCCGGCGCCACATACCGGGCACCGAATGAGAGATTGACAAGTGGCGGAAAATCACCTACCAAGTGAACCGGTGTCCGCGCCAAGCGGACTGGATTTCGGAGCTGCTCGGAGCGCTTTCATGCAGCCGCAACCATGTTTGAACCCTTCGGAAGGGGATGGCTGTTTCCGGATCGTCACCTGATACAGGACAAAATAAAACGAGGTTCCAGACAGAATCATGAATGAATTGTCTTTTATTGCCATGATGGACAATGGCGGCCGACGACTGTGGAGCGACAGGCGCAAGAAGTTGGTCCCCATCAACATTTCGGAAAGAAGGTCCGGCAAGGATCGCCGGACAGGTATTGACCGTCGTGGATTTCAGGCCGTCAAGGTCGGAAAAGATAAAGAACGCCGCCGTAAATTTACCCGCCTGCCAACCAACTTCGAGAAATAGGACTGAAACAGAAAGACGTCATGACCGCAGCTTTTTCAGGGTTTCTTCCACAAGATTTCTGATTTCCCGCAGACGGTTTTCCGTCATGGCCTCGAACCGCAGCACCAGGGCCGGCTGGGTGTTTGACGCCCTCAGCAGTCCCCAGCCGTCGTCAAAGAGAACCCTGACGCCATCGATATCGATCACCTTGTAATGCTGTCGGAAATAATCGGTCACTTTTTCAACGAGGCCGAATTTGATCTCGTCCGGGCAATCGACGCGAATTTCCGGGGTGGTGACAGTCGGCGGCACATCGACCAACAGCTCGGAGATCTTGCGACCGGTGGTGGAGAGGATCTCCAGCAGGCGGCAGGCGGCATAGGTGGCATCGTCGAACCCGAAATAGCGGTCGCTGAAAAACATGTGCCCACTCATTTCCCCGGCCAGCTCGGCTTTTTCCGCTTTCATCTTTTTCTTGATCAGTGAGTGACCGGTGCGCCACATGATGGCCCGGCCGCCGTTCTTTTCGATATCGTCGTACAGGGTCTTGGAGCATTTGACTTCCGAGATGAACGTTGACCCCGGTTTTCGCGAAAGAATCTCCCTGGCAAAAATGATCATCAATTTGTCGCCGTAGATGATGCGCCCCCTCTCATCCACTACTCCAAGGCGGTCTCCGTCGCCGTCGAAACCGATGCCGAGATCCAAACCTTCCTTCCGAACCAGCGCGATGAGATCCTGCATGTTTTCGACGACGGTGGGGTCGGCTTCGTGGTTGGGGAAATTACCGTCCATCTGGCAGTAGATATCGTGTACCTCGCACCCGAGCCGTTTCATGATCGGCACCGCGACAACGCCGGCGGTTCCGTTGCCGGCATCGATGCCGACCCGCAAGGGGCGTGGCAGGCTGATGTTGTTTACCACATAATCGATGTAAGTCGGGATCATGGTGGCGGAAGACAGCCGCCCTCGGCCCTCTGTGAAATTTTCGTGTTCGATGAGGTCGAGGATGGCCTTAATGTCTTCGCCATGGATCGAGTCGAGGCCGAGGCAGAGTTTGAAGCCGTTGTACTCGGGGGGGTTGTGGCTGGCGGTGAGCATGACGCCGCCGTCTTTTTTCAGCTGCTGGATCGAAAAATAAAAAACCGGCGTCGGGCACACCCCGATGTCGGTCACGTCACAGCCGGTCGCCAGGAGTCCCTCGATCAGTTTTTGCGAATAGGCCTCGGAGGTCAGGCGGCAGTCGCGTCCCACAGTGATACTGCGGGCCTCGTGCCGGCGCAGAAAGGTTCCCACGCCGCGTCCGATCAAGGCCGCGTCCGCCGCCGTCATGTCCTTGCCGGTGATGCCCCTGATGTCATACTCCCTGAACATTTGTGGATTCATCGATCCCTCTCTTTTTTGGTCACCAATTTAAGGCGAAAATAAGATCCCTGCATATTATGCCGGGTGACCGAATTTTAAATTTTCATCGAGAACCGCAGCTTTTTCGTTTCAGCCCTTGACCACGGCAATCGGCCGCAGCTTGGCCACTTTTCGCGATATGCCGGCCCCGTGAACGACCGCCACGACTTCGGAAACGTCCTTGTAGGCGTCGGGCATCTCTTCTGCGAGCGTGCCCCGACCGGTCCAACGGACCAGGATACCCTTGTCTTCCAACTCACGGTGTATCGACCGGCCTTTGCTGGCCTTCTTGGCGGCCTTGCGGCTCAGCAGCCGGCCGGCCCCGTGGCAGGTGGAGCCGAAAGTATCCGCCAGGGCCTTTTCGGTTCCAACCAGCACATAGGAAGCCGTTCCCATGTCGCCGGGAATAATCACCGGCTGTCCGACCATACGGTAGCCTTCATCAAGAGCGGGGTGGCCGGGCGGGAAGGAGCGGGTTGCGCCTTTGCGATGAACGCAAACGGTACGTTTTTGGCCGTCTATGACGTGCTCCTCTTTTTTGGCGATGTTGTGACAGACATCGTACACCAGCCGCATGCGCAGGTCACGTGGCCCCAGGCCGAAGACCCGCTGGAAGATCTCACGCGATCGGTGCAGCAAAATTTGCCGGTTGGCCCAGGCATAGTTGGCGGCGCAGGCCATGGCCCTCAGATAGCGTGAGCCCATTTCCGACTGAATCATGGCGCAGGCCAGCTGCCGGTCCGGCAGCTGGATGCCGAGTTTTTGAACATGTTTGGTCATCGAGGCCAGGAAGTCGTCGCAGACCTGGTAGCCGAAGCCGCGCGAACCGCAGTGGAGCATGAGCGTCACCTGCCCCTGGAACAGACCGAAGGCCCCGGCAACATGGGGATCGAAAATTTCTTCGACCAGGCCGACTTCGAGAAAATGGTTGCCGGCCCCCAAAGTGCCCAGCTGCTTTTGACCCCGTTCCAGCGCACGGGCGCTTACCAATTCCGGGTCGGCATCGGGCAGACAGCCGCCGTCTTCAGTATGCTCGAGGTCACCATTCTCTCCGAGACCCTGCCGCAGCGCCCACCGGCTGCCGTCCCGGAGCACCTTCTTTTCTTCCGGGACCGAGAGTTTCAGGGAGCCCTGCGATCCCACGCCGGATGGAATATTTTGGAAGAGTGCGTTCACCAGGGATTCAAGCTTGGGCCGAACATCCTTTTCGACCAGGTCGGTTGCAGCCAGTCGAACGCCGCAATTGATGTCATATCCCACACCACCGGGAGAAACGATGCCGGTCTGCCAGTCGAAGGCGGCAACACCTCCGATGGGAAATCCATAGCCCCAGTGCATGTCCGGCATGGCCAGGGATGCTTTGAGAATGCCGGGCAGGGTGGCGACATTGGCCACCTGCTTGAGCGGTTCCTTTTGATCGGAACCCTTCAGCATGTCGGCGGAGGCGTAAACGATTCCAGGAACCCGCATGGAGCCGGTCATCGGAATTTCCCAGCGATAGGTATCGATTTGTCGGAGTTGCATGGCGATATTTCCGTCTATATGTCAAATATGATCCTTGCCTCCCAGCCTGTCAATTTGCGTTTGACCGTTATCTGGTGATAGGTGACGGCTTTGATCTCGTTGCCGAGCACATGCCGCGACGGGTCATAGGAATCAACGGCGACATCGGCTGTGATGCGATGGGCTCCGATGTCGTGAATGTCAACCGAATGCACCAGAAGCCCTTTTCCCGACCACAGATACAGCAATTCCCGCAACCAGTTGACCATCAGGTCCGGCCAGTCCGCCCCTTCAACTTGCAGGTTGAGGAATCGCTCTGCGTGTACCGAATTGGGGGAGACCATGATGTCGAACATGGCCCGGGCGGCGGTGGCGAACAACTCGGACGGATCGGCGCCGAACACGTGCAGGCCGAGATCCGCGGT
>JBATHN010000098.1:0-1861 GCA_049666885.1 Desulfobacterales bacterium | reverse complement strand
CGGTATCCGGGAACTCGACCTGGACTGGGCTCTCCGTTCGACGGTTTCCGGATACGAGAATGTTCAGACCCTGATCGAATCGCCGTTGCACAGCGGCAAGTGGGTCCTGATTTTCTCTCTGGTGGGGGCGGTGGTCATGCTGATGCTCGTGGTGTGTTATCATCAGTTTTACTGGTGGCCCATTCACCCAATCGGTTACCTGGTCACTTACAGCTCCGCCATGCGAATCCTTTGGTTCAGCTTCTTTGTCGGCTGGCTTTGCAATGTCCTTTGTATGCGCTACGGAGGGGTCCAGCTGTTCAAAAGGGTGCGGTTGTTCTTTGTGGGGTTGATTATCGGTGATTTTTTCATGGCCGGCACGTGGGCGGTCATTGGATTGTTCCGCAACTCCAGTGATTTGGTGTTTCCTAGTTGAATCTTGAAAATGGAAACTTGAAACTGGAAGGTTGAAACTGGAAACTCGGATGGACTCAGGGTGAAAGAAGTTTTTGAACTGGACGTTTACAAATTGGCCGAAGAACTGTCCGACAGGGTGTGGAATGATTTCGACCAATGGCCGTTAAAGGTACAAAAAACCGTCGGGCACCAGATCATCAGGGCGGCCGACAGCATTTCGGCAAACCTTGCCGAAGGATACGGCAGGTTCACTCCTGCCGAACGTAAACTATTTTACCGCTATGCCAGAGGCTCATTCGAAGAGACCAAGGCCTGGTTGAGAAAGTTGATTCGTCGCGGAATAATCACGGAAGAAGCCAATCGATACAAAAATATCATCGATGAGCTGGGACCGAAACTAAACGCTTTTATCAGGAGCACCAAGACATAAAATCGAACCGCTGCCTTTCTGCTTCTAGTTTCAAGTCTCCAGTTTCAAGTTTCGAGTTTCAACCATGTACGACGATAAGGAACTCCAGGAATATCGGGATCTGCTCAAACCCCCGGACCATTTTGAAGAAGGGTTTGACTGGAAGACTGTCATCGGAGCCATTTTCATCGGCTTCCTGATGATGCCCGGCAGTATGTACTTGCAACTCGTGATCGGCACCGGTATCGGTCCGGCTGCCCGTTGGGTGACCATCATCCTGTTCGCGGAAGTGGCCAAGCGGTCCTACACCGAATTGAAGCAACAGGAAATTTTTCTGCTCTACTACATGGCCGGCGCCGCCATGGCCACGCCGTTTCAGGGGCTGTTGTGGAATCAGTACCTGGTGCAATCCGATGCCGCCCGCATGCTCGGGTTGACGGAGTTTATTCCGAGCTGGGTCGCCCCGCTGTCGGATTCGGAATCCCTGGTGCAGCGGAACTTTTTCCACAAGGACTGGTTGATACCGATCCTTTTGCTCTTCGGTACCCAACTTATCCAGCGCATCGATCGTTTCGGGCTGGGGTACACGCTCTATCGCATCACCTCGGACGTCGAAAAGCTGCCGTTTCCCATGGCACCGGTGGGAGCCTTGGGGACGATGGCCCTTGCCGAATCGACCGAAGACAAGCAGAAGAGCTGGAAGTGGCGGGTTTTTTCCATCGGCGGAATGATCGGCCTGGCGTTCGGCGCCATTTATGTGCTCTTGCCCACCGTTTCCGGCCTGTTGCTCATGGAACCGATCCGCCTCATCCCGATACCCTGGATCGAATTGACGCACTATACGGACCGGGTGCTGCCGGCGGTGGCGACGGGAATTCAGTTGGATTTGACCCTCCTGTTCGTCGGAATGGTGCTCCCTTTCTGGGCGGTGATCGGCGGTTTGATCGGGGTGATCATCACCATCGCGGCCAATCCGGTCCTGTTTCGCCACGGGATCCTGTATCGCTGGCACGAGGGCATGGGGACGGTCGACACGGTTTTTGCCAATAATTTCGA
>JBATHN010000097.1:0-12464 GCA_049666885.1 Desulfobacterales bacterium | reverse complement strand
GTGAACGAATATCAGAAAGTCTATCTGGTCGACCGGGCCATCACCGAAGCCGGTTTCAAGTTCAACAACAAGACCATCACGGTTCTCGGCCTGGCATTCAAAAAGCACACCAACGACATGCGCGATGCCTCGTCGATCAAGGTGATCGAGTCCCTGCTGGGCAAAGGCGCCGCAAAAATCAAGGCCTACGATCCCCTGGCCAACGAGTCCGCCCGGGCTGTTTTCGATCCGACCAAAAACATCCTCTTCGAAAAAATCGACTACTACGAGAGTGCCAAAGAGGCCCTCGAAGGCTCGCACGCCTTGTTCGTTTCATCGGACTGCGAGGAGTTCCGCGGGCTGTCGCGGACCATCGAGCAGCTTGTCCAGCCGCCCTACCTGATCATGGACGGCCGGCGGATGATCCCGGATTTTAGTGATTTGACCAGCAGGAACTACACATACCTGGCGGTCGGCGCGATGGCGATGGGCCCCACGCCGTGTGACGCCGAGGTGCTGATACCGCTGAGACAATCCGCCTAATTTTCCTTCCGAACCGACGGCTGTTGAGAGTCGCACCGGCGTGTGCAGCCGCAACCCCCAGCTTGCCCCATTTTCCCCGCCGGCCGGTTAAGGGATCATGTCCCGCACCGGTGTGCGGCACCTCTGCGCGGCGGCGGCCTTTCAATACGCGGCTATGCCGAAAAAATTTAGAAATTCGCGTTCAGCCGCAGTTCTCAACCGCTCATCCGGGCTCAACGGGCTAAACCGGCTCAACGGGTACAACCGCTCATCCCGGCGCCGGCGCGTCATTTTCATACACCGTGAAGGCTGCCCCAAACAGCTGACCTTTATAGAACCCAGCCACCCAGCTCCACACAAAGGTTTACCGAGAACCGCAGGGAAAGGTTCTATTCCCTTGACATACCGGTGTTTGTCGATTAAAAATTCCAAGTTTATATTATCACAAAATTCCGGAGGCCCAATGGACTACAAAAAGACGCTCAATCTGCCGGTCACGAAATTTCCCATGAAGGCGAACCTGGCCGAACGCGAACCGGCGCAACTGAAAGCCTGGGAAGACGTGCGGCTGCACGATAAAATCAGAGCGGCTGGCGACGGGCGGGAGCGTTTCATTCTGCACGACGGCCCGCCATATGCCAACGGTCATATCCATATCGGCACGGCGCTCAATAAAATTCTCAAAGACATCATCGTCCGGTCACGGCAGATGACCGGTTATGACGCGGTATACGTGCCCGGTTGGGACTGTCATGGCCTGCCGATCGAGCACAACGTCGACAAAGAGCTCGGTCAGAAAAAAATGGACATGACCCTGGCCGACGTACGCCGGCTGTGTCGTAAATACGCCGACCGGTTCATCGATATCCAACGGAACGAGTTCAAGCGACTGGGCGTCATGGGTGAATGGGACAATCCCTATCTGACGATGAACTATGCCTACGAGGCCACCATTGCCCGCGAGTGCTGGAAATTTGCCCGGAACCAAAGCCTCTTCAGGAGCAAGAAACCGATCTACTGGTGCAACGACTGCCGCACCGCCCTGGCCGAGGCGGAAATCGAATACGCCGACGAATCCTCGCCCTCCATTTACGTCAAGTTTCGCATGAAAGACGATCTGAGGGCCGATTTCCCGAACCTTGCCGGTAAAACTGTTTTTGTCGTCATCTGGACCACGACCCCCTGGACCATACCGGCCAACCTGGCCGTGGCCCTGCACCCGGATTTCACATACGCGGCGGTGGATGTGGGCGGCGATGAGGTTCTGATTGTCGCCGAGGATCTGGTATCTGCCTGCATGCACACTTTCGGAATTAGCGATTACCGGATCCTGGCCGAGATCGATGCCAAGCGTCTGGAACGAAAGCGCAGCACTCATCCGCTCTACGACCGCGATGCCCTGATTATATTGGGCAGCCACGTCACGCTCGATGCCGGCACCGGCTGCGTGCATACCGCTCCCGGACACGGCCGCGAGGATTACGAGGTCGGTCTGCAATACGGACTGGACGCGTACTCACCGGTTGACGACAACGGTCGCTTCTCCGATGAGGTGGGGTTCTTCGAAGGGCAGTTCGTGTTCGACGCCAACCGCGACATTACGGCCAAGTTGAAGGAAGTCGGGGCCTTGATCGCCTCCGAGACGATCGCGCATTCCTACCCCCACTGCTGGCGCTGCAAACAGCCGGTCATTTTTCGGGCCACGCCCCAGTGGTTCATCTCTATGGACAAGACCGGCCTGCGCCGGAAGGCCTTGGAGTCCATCGACCGGGTGAAGTGGATTCCCGCTTGGGGCCGTGAACGCATCTACGGCATGATCGAAAACCGGCCCGACTGGTGCGTTTCCCGCCAGCGGGCCTGGGGGGTGCCGATTGCGGTCTTCTACTGTGAAGACTGCGGCGCGCTGCTGCAGGACGAGAAAATCATGCAGCGGGTTCACGATCTCTTTACCGCCCATGGGGCCGACATCTGGTTCGAAAAGCCGGACGCCTTCTTTCTGCCGGCTGATGCCGTCTGCACCGCGTGCGGCAGCAAGGCCCTGAAGAAGGAAAACGACATCCTGGACGTCTGGTTCGATTCCGGCGTCAGCCATGCGGCCGTTCTGGAACAGCGTGCCAATCTGAAGTGGCCGGCGGACCTGTATCTGGAAGGCAGCGACCAGCATCGAGGCTGGTTTCACAGCTCCCTGCTGACCGCTGTGGGGACGCGCGACCGCGCGCCTTATAACGCTGTCCTCACCCACGGGTTCGTCGTGGATGCCGACGGGCGCAAGATGTCAAAGTCGCTGGGCAATGTCATCGCGCCCAAAGAGGTCATCGACCGTTACGGGGCCGAAATCCTGCGCCTTTGGGTGACGGCCTCCGACTACCGCGAAGACATCCGCATTTCCGAAAACATTCTCAAGCAGCTCAGCGACGCCTATCGCCGCATCCGCAACACGGCCCGTTTCATGCTCGGCAACCTCGAGGATTTCGATCTGCAGACCGATGCGGTGCCTTATGAAACGATGCCGCAAATCGATCGATTTGCACTTCACAGGCTGCAAGAGTTGACGGAAATTGTGCTCAGGGCCTATGGAAATTTCGATTTTCACGTCATCTACCATCGTCTTCACAACTTCTGCACCCTCGACATGTCGGCCTTCTACCTGGATGTTTTAAAAGATCGACTCTACACGTCGCCGGCGGATTCCGGCGCGAGGAGAAGCGCTCAGACGGCGATGTACCTTATCCTGGATACGATGACCAGGCTGATGGCGCCGATCCTGGCTTTTACAGCCGAAGAGATCTGGGCTTATCTGCCGATGCATCCGGACAAGGAAGAGAGTGTTCATCTGGCTGCCATGCCAGGTGTGCGGGAAGAATGGAAAGACAAGATCCTTCAGGCGAATTGGGAGAAACTTTTGGAGGTGCGCGGCGAGGTGACCAAGGCACTCGAAGCGGCGCGGGCTCGCAAGCAGGTCGGTCACCCGCTGGACGCGGCCCTCACCCTGTCGGTTCCGGGGGATCTCTACGCCGTGCTGGAACCTTACAGTGACGAGCTGCGCTCAATTTTCATCGTTTCCAGGGTCGGACTCGAACGCGACGCACAGCTTGAAAATGCATTCACCAGTGAAGACATCGAGGGATTGCAGATTCTGGTCGAACGGGCCCCTGGCGAAAAATGCGAGCGCTGCTGGGTTCATGAGCCATCGGTCGGAAGCGATGACGCCCATCCGACGATTTGCAGCCGCTGCCAAACCGCCCTGGAGCGCATCAACGCATGATGAAAAGCAAAACGATCAAACTGCTTCTAATCGCCGGTGTGATTGTACTGTTCGATCAGTTCACTAAAGTGCTGGTTCTGCGATACTTGCCGTTGTATCACTCCGTTACGGTCATTCCCGGTTTTTTTGACCTCACGCACGTTCAAAATCCCGGGGGTGCATTTGGTTTTCTGTCCGGTTCGGATCCGCGTCTGCGCGGTTTGGTGTTTCTGTTCTTTTCCCTTCTGGCCGTGGGCTTGATCTTGTGGTTTTACTTCAAAACACCGGCGACGCATCCTCATCTGGCCGGTGCTTTTGCCATGATCTTCGGCGGAGCTGTCGGCAATCTGATCGATCGGGTTCGATTTGGAAAGGTGACCGATTTCCTCGATTTCTACCTCGGGAACCTTCACTGGCCTGCCTTTAACGTTGCGGACAGTGCCATCACCATCGGCATCGGGATTTTTCTGCTTCATCTGCTGCTAAAGAGGATGCCCGAATAAAGGCTGCACTCTTCAAATTGACATGTGTGCAGGAATTGTCGGGGAGAAATGAGTTTCGGCGCCAACATGCTGTCGGTCGGCATACTCGGCCTTTTTATTAGCGCAGCCCTCGGCACGGGGGTTATCGTCGTGCGTCACGAGGTCAGGGCCTCGGGGGGGGATGAAGATCAGATCATCGATCTTTGCTTCTGGCTTCTGATCGGAGCGATCATCGGTGCGCGGCTTTTCGATTTTGCGCACCGCACCGCCGGATTGGCGGCCGATCCGTTGGAGATATTCCGCTTCTGGGACGGCAGTTCGTTTTACTACGGCGGCGCAACGGCCGCATTGGCTGCCGGGCTGATTTTCATCAAACGGCATCGGCTGACGCTTTGGAATACCACCGACCTCTTCGGTCCGGCACTGGCCATCGGACACTTTCTGGTTTACTTCGGCTTATTTTTTTCCGGCCAGAGCCCCAACGAACCTTTCAGCTTCAGTCCAAACCTTGTTATCGCCCGGCCGGGCGACGGCCTGCTTGGCTCACTGCCACGGCCAAACCCGGTTGCCTTGTACCTGGCTTGCGGGAGTTTCCTTATCTTCGCCATTCTGCTGATCGTGAAAAAACGCCGAAGATTCGACGGGCAGGTGTTCTGGACGTTTACACTTCTCAACGGCGGCCTTCAACTGGGACCGGCGGTTTCCGATTTTTATGGTGGCCGACTGCTTCATGGGGGCGAGCTTCCGCCGGAAATGGTCATAAATGCTCTTATCATTGTGACCAGCCTGGCCATGATGATCATCCTCAACCGCAGGATGCGTCTGGCGGCGGAGGTAGAAAATGGTTGAACTAAACTATAAAACCATAAGCGCATATCTGAACGATCTTAAAAAAGATCGCGGTCGGAAAGATACGTCCCGCGACAGTCGGCCGGCTCAGGTTTACCTGATTTACGGAGAAGAAGTCCTGTGCAAGGCTGCTTTCAAAAAACTTTTGGACACTTTGGTGCCTGCAGACCGGCATAGGTTCAACTACGAGCCGGTTGATGATGCAACCGGCGGTGTCTACGAAGCGATCGAAAAGCTGAATACCTTCTCACTGCTCTCGGGTCCCAAAGTAGTGGGATTGCTGGAACCGCGGCTATTCGATTCCGGTCCGGACGCGGGCCGGATACTGCGCAGCGCCTGGCAGGCCCATGCCGCCCGCAACATGAGCCGTGCTGCCGCCGATCTGCTGCGCTTCATGGCTCTTTCGAACCTGACCTTCGAAGATCTCTCCGGCCCGAACCGTCAGCAGTGCCTTCAGGCGGCGGCAGAACTATCGGAAGAAGACGGTTGGCTGGACGACATCGTGGCCTTTTGCCAGGCTAACGGCCGTGTCGTGCCACCGCCGGCGGACAGCGAAAGCGCCCTGTGTCGGGCCCTCGAGAAGGGGTTTCCGGCCGGAAATCACTTGCTGATCACTACCGACACGACTGACAAGCGGAAAAAACTGTTCAAGATGATCCGCGAACTCGGTGTGGTCGTCGACTGTTCCGTACCCACAGGAGACCGGAAGTCGGATAAGAAAATCCAGGAAGCCGTGCTGTTGGAAACCATGAATGCCGTCCTGGCCGAGAGCGGTAAATCCATAGACCGCAGTGCCTTCACGGACTTGCAGGAGATGACCGGTTTTAACATCCGGGCCTTCACCGGCAATGTCGAAAAACTAGTCAACTTTGTCGGTGACCGGCCGCAGATTACGCGATCGGATATTGTCGCGGCGCTGGAGCGAACGAAAAAGGATCCGGTCTATGCGCTGACCGGTGCCGTCGCCGCCAGGAATCTGGAAGACGCCTTGTTTTACCTGAGCACATTGATGTCGGAGGGACTGGATGCCATGCGTCCCGAACAGATCCTGGTTGCCATATTAAATCAGATTCGAAAGCTTTTGAGGGTTAAAGAGTTTACCGCCGGCTCGTATGGGAGTGTCTGGTTTTCAGGATGCCCTTTCAACCAGTTTACAACTGCGGTCATGCCGGTCGTGAAGCAGTTCGATGCCGAGCTTCTCGATCGAATGCAGCAGTGGCAGGGCCAATTGTCCGGTGCGGACCACGACCAGAATCTTTCGCCCCCAAAAAAGGGTGGAAAGAAGAAGAAACAACCGGCGACGGATCTGTCGATCGTCAAGAATCCAAACAACCCCTATCCGGTGTATCAGCTGTTTCTCAGCGCCGAAAACTATACGAAACAGGAGCTGCTGCAGGCCTTCGAACATCTTTCGAGGGCCGATCTGCGAATAAAATCGAGTGGAGACAACCGGCGCTTGATACTGGAAGAGGTTATTTTAGGTATCTGCAAGCGTGCGCAGTGAAGTTGGTTTAGTGCGAGAATAGAATCAGACCCGCAAATAAGAAACTTGAAACTCGAATTTAAGGACTAAAATACTATCAGAGGGCTATTTCAAGTGGGCTTTTTCCGACAGCAGGAAGAACGTATGGCCGTGCGATTGTTGACCTGGCAGTACCAGCGGCTCAAGATCGCGCTGCCGTCGCAGGACGAACTTGAGACTCGGGCCGTCGCCCTGGTGGATGATGCCCATCGCATCGCCCGGGAAAGGGGGCGCAACGTGTTGTCGATCATGAAGGAGCTGGTCGGGGATTTGAAGAAGAAATGAACTGTAATGATGTATGGCCCAGCCCATCGATTGGCCTGATAGGCTGGGGCGGGATATAAAGGGAATACGCCGTTCATAGGTTGAAATAAAGTAGATTGAGGCGCCTAAAATTGGTCATGCGGCCTCAAACGGTTTCTTCCACCAGCGTTTCCTCTACGTCCTGTCTTCTGCACGCTTGCGGCCCTGACAGCCACTCTGAAATTTCATCCAAATCACGAGCCGTTATCTCATGCCCGGCATCCATCTCTCTGATTGTCACATTCGCCCCTGCCCGTTGAAATAATTGTACCAGTCGATCGGTGCCGGCCGAGGGAATGATCGCATCGTGCTTTCCCTTGAGAACGAGGATTTGTTTGCCGTGCAAATCCGGCATCGACGGGTTTTGCAGCGGCAGCATCGGTCGTATCAGTACGGCGCAGGAGAACACTTCCGGGCGCAGCAGAATGACCGCCGCGGCCATGTTCGCCCCGTTGG
This sequence comes from Desulfobacterales bacterium, assembly GCA_049666885.1. Taxonomy (GTDB): domain Bacteria; phylum Desulfobacterota; class Desulfobacteria; order Desulfobacterales; family SG8-13; genus JARFQH01. Next base: position 5,107 of record JBATHN010000097.1, on the reverse strand, counting down.
AGTATCCCAGAGCGGTCAGTCTATCCGGGTTGCGATCGTACTTTTCGGTAGAGGCGAGGATAAAATCCGACAGCTCGCTGGCTTGCCGCACAACATCGTCTTCATCAAAGACGTTGGTTGCCATTCGTCTGAAGAACCGCGGCATACCGTTTTCGAGGACCTGCCCTCTGGGGCTGAGGATGGCTGAGGTGGTGTTGATTTCCCTGACGAGGCCGATAAGGTCGTTCTCATTGCCGCCGGTTCCATGCAGCGCTACAATGGTTCGGTCATCGTCGGCCGAGTCCGGCCCCTTTTCGAATACATGCCGAAAAGGTTCGGAACGCAGCGGCGGCAGCCGCTGTTCAATTTCGGAACGCATGGGTTCATACTGCTCCGGCAATTTAAGAGATGACCCCAGTTCGTGTGCGGATTCATCGATTGTAAATCCGGGCGGATCGGTGGCGATTTCAAAGAGCACCCCGGCCGGAATGTGAAAGTAAATCGACCGAAAGTATTTCCTGTCGCGGACATCGGTTACACCCACGCCCGATTTCTTCAATATCGATTGCCACCGCAACTGCGAGGCGTCATTTTCCGTGCGAAAGGCGATGTGATGAACCGTGCCGCCGCCCGGTTTTCCCAAAGGCGCCTTCGGATCGTAGACAACATCCAGAAAATGCCCCGGGTCCTCTGTGGCGGTCATCCTGAATCGGTAGCGATGATTCTCCTGCTTGTGAAGCGTCATTCCCATCACGTCGCGCAACAAAGTGTTGTTTTCTTCCAGCCCGTTTACGGTGGCTGTCGCAGAATGAAACCCGGTGACGGCATGGGCTTTCTCAATCGCACCTTTCGGCCAATGTGCGGTCGGCGGTGGATCCGATGTGCCGATCAACTCGATGGGCAGACCGTGCGGATCGGCAAATTGAAGCACCGGCTCACCGAACCGGTCACTTCTTTCGACGCGAATGGCCTGCGCGCCGATTCTCCGGGTCCAGAACTCTATTGATGTGCGGGGGATGGCAAAGGCAATCGCGGTTACCATGCCGGCGCCGGGTATTCCGCGGGGCAGGTTCTCCCAGGGGAAGAAGGTAAGGATCGTACCCGGAGAGCCGTTCGCATCACCGTAATACAAGTGATACGTAAATGGATCGTCAAAATTGACGGTTTGTTTGACCAGCCGTAAGTCTAGTATTTTCTCGTAGAACGCCAGGTTTTCGGCGGCCGAGGATGTCACTGCAGTTATGTGGTGAATACCGGATATATTAACGTCTGTGTTCATTGCCAACCTCTCGTTTTATTGGGTTCTAAAGACTTGCTTAAAAAAAATGTAACCTTAATTTGATCGGTTCCGAGATCCTATTTCTGGGTTCGAGGTCCCAGGTTCAGGGTTTTGGGTTCAAGGAAGCACCTCCATCCTTCAACCCTGAACAAAGAACGGTGAACCTTTGAACCTACATCATTCCATTCCTTTGGAATTATTCACCGAAACGTATGAGTTTTCGTTTAAATATTAGAAGATTATAATATGCTGACCTCCGCATGTTTGCCCATTTTCTTTAACAATCTGACGAGTTCGGCACGTTCTTTAGACGTCAAGACACCGGCAATCTTTTCGAGTTTTTTTTCGTGTTGCGCGTATGCCGATGCGATGATACCGCGGCCGATTTCAGTCAGATGGACATAAAAAAACCGACCATCCGAGGAGTCTTGGATTCGTTTGACAAATTCTTTTTTTTCCAGTCGATTGATGGCAGCTGTCATCGAGCCGCTGGTCAACAGCACTTTTTCTCCGATGCTTTTGATGGGAAGTGGCCCTTTGTGCAACAGAACCTCCATAATGGCGAAATCGCTCAGGTGTAAGCCGGTTTCTGAAATGCTGGCCCGATCGACTTTTTCGACCGCCTTGGCCGCCTTCCATAAAACCAGTCTCAGGTGAGGTGCCGTCTCCATGCGGGCAATTTAAGGCAAATTATCTTGATGTCAAGATATAAGATCCCAAACCACTTCCCCATGCGAGACGGTTATGGTAAAAACGGATTCCGATTTTATGGAACCGTATGGCAGCCCTCGATTGAAGCCAAACAGGAAATACGACTGTGACCACCTCCATTGGGAACCGCATAGCCGGCATCGTCAACTCGAGAGGAAATGTCGGCACTGCCCGCATGCGTCTCAAACAGCTGGTCGCGGCCTTGCGATCCCACCCGCTGTTCAAATCGGCCGAAATCAATTTTACGTCCTTCCACGGCCATGCTGTCGAACTCACCCGCCACGCCCTGACGCAAGGGGCGGATATGGTTCTGTCCATCGGTGGTGACGGTACCCACAATGAAGTCGTAAACGGGTTCTTCGACCGCAACGGCAGGCTGGTCAGTCCGCATGCCAAACTTGCCGTTCTGCACCTCGGAACCGGCGGAGACTTCCGCAAAAGCTTAGGGATAGGCGTGTCTGCCGGCGACGCCATCCGGAGCCTGACCGAAGGAACTCCTTGCCCCATCGACATCGGACTGATCCGGTACGTCGACCTGAATGGCCGTCAGGCGCAGCGCTATTTTGTCAACATCGCCTCTTTCGGCATCAGCGGCATTATCGACAACCTGTCACACGATCGTCGGTTTTCGCGGCTCGGCGGCAAGGCCGCTTTCTTGCTGGCCACTTTGCGAGCCTTTCGGCACTATCGGAATGCACCGATGCGGATAAGAATGGATCGTGACCCCGAGCTGGAGCAGCCGGTGTGTGCCTTCGTGGTTGCCAATGGTCGCTTTTTCGGCGGCGGCATGAAGGTTGCGCCCCATGCCGTGTTAGACGACGGGCTCTTCGATGCCGTTTGCCTCGGGGATTTTAAACTGGTCGATTTTATGCTGAAAGGGCACCGTCTGTACCGTGGCTCGCATCAATCAATGGAGAAGGTCTGGATGCGCCGGGTGCGGAGGGTAGCGGTCCACGCCAGAGACCCGGTGCCGATCGACATCGACGGTGATGGCCTGGGATACACGCCGGCCGAGATTACAGTGGCCCCACAGAGGATTTCCGTCATTGTCGGCAAGGGGGGTTGTCTGCTGGCTTCGGCGGGAATTGCCACTTAATAAACGTGGCGCTATTTTGCTGAACTGTTCGGCGCGAAATACGGTCATGCCGCAGGAATTCTCGGTGAAATGAGAAGCCTTGAGATTGGGCCGGTTGCCGGAGATATGCTGGCTGTGACGAGTTCGCCATTTAGGGGTCAACCTTGTTCGGTTGTGTCAGTTGAGCCCGTTTAGCCGGTAATGTCAGGCTGGGGATGTGCCCCCGTTCCTATTTTCGTGTTAAAGGATATCATCGATTTTATCGTCTAAACGCTCATGGCCCTTAAACTACCACTGGTTCCGGGTTCCGGGTTCTGAGTTTCGAGTTTCAAGTTTCAAGTTTCTATTTGGAGGTCTGATTCTATTTTCGTGTCAAATCAGGCTACACCTTGGCCTTGAAAAACGCCGCCAGCGCCTGGTTGAAAAGGTCCGGTGCTTCTATGGGGACGGTGTGGCCGGTTTGTGGCAGCTGGCGGTGGGTGCCGCGGCATAACGCAGCCAGGCGAGCAGCACCGTCCGGGGAAACCAGCGGGTCCTGCTCTCCGGAAATGACGAGGGTGGGTTGACGAATGTGCGCGCCGTGAAGGGAAGGGGAGGGATAGCGCGTCATGGCATCGAGGTGGGCGATAAGTGCATCGGCTCGATTGCGGGTCGCGACGGCGATGACCATCTTGTCCAAAATTCGCCTGTTTTCCGCCAGATAAGCCTCTCCGAATATCGTCGGCAAAGCAGCCCAGGCCATCGCTTCGAGTCCGTTGGCGTACAAAATCCTTCCCCATGACTGCAAAGCCGCCCCGGCGCGGGCGCTCGGTTCGGCGGCCATACTGCACAAAACGAGACCGTCGACCTGTGCGGGATTCTTGGCCGCCATTGCCAGTGCCACATGGGCGCCGTGGCTCAACCCCACCAGCAGGGACTTCTCTAAACCGATGTGCATCTGCAAATTTAACAGATCATCGACGTGGATATCGAGGGTCAACGGCGAGGGACCGATCTCGCTTTTGCCCTGGGCCCGGGCGTCGTAGAGGAGGATACGGTACTCCTTTTTAAAGCGCAGGGCCTGGGGACGCCAGTTGACTGTTGTCTGGGTGGTGCCGTTGAGAAAGACGATGGCGGGATTTTGCGTTTCGACGCTGAAGGTTTCGAAAAAGAGGCGGCAACCGTCTTTTGTCTTGAAATAAGGCATAGATCCCGGGGTAAGGGTTCAAGGGGTTAAGGATTCAAGGATTCGATGCATTGAAAAGCTCTTTGGCGTGATAGGAAGAACGGACAAAGGGTCCGCTGGCGACCTCGCTGAAACCCATCTGAAAGGCGGTCTGCCGCCATTGGTCGAATTCCGCCGGCGGGACGAATCGGGCCACCGGCAGGTGGTCCTTCGACGGCTGGAGATACTGTCCCATGGTCAGCATGCGGCACCCGACATCCAAGAGGTCTTGCAGGGTTTGCCGGATTTCAGCCTTGGTTTCACCGAGTCCGAGCATCAGGCCCGATTTGGTCGGTACCGACGCGTCGATGGCCTTAACGCGCCCGAGTAGCTCCAGCGAACGGACGTAAACGGCGCCGGGACGCACGGCGGCGTAGAGGCGCGGCACGGTTTCGATATTGTGGTTCAACACGTGCGGTCGCGCTTCCAGGACGGTGCGCAGGGCAGCGGCGTCACCCTTGAAGTCGGGGATCAGTACTTCGATAACGGCTTCCGGGATGCGGCGGTGAATTTCGCGGATGGTTTTTGCAAAGTGACCGGCCCCGCCGTCAGGAAGGTCGTCGCGGGTCACCGATGTGATGACCACATAAGCCAGCCCCAATTTCTCTACTGTTTCAGCCACCCGCACCGGTTCGGCCGGATCCGGCGGCTCTACCGGGCTGTGTGCCACGGCACAGAAGCGGCAGTTGCGGGTGCAGCGATCCCCCAGAATCAGGAAGGTGGCCGTCCTGTTGGAGAAACACTCCCAGATATTCGGGCATTTAGCTTCCTGACAAACGGTGTGCAGCCGCCCCCGGTTCATCAGCCTGCGGATTTTTTCGTACTCAGGCCCGCTGGGCAGCCGCCGGGTCAGCCAGGG
>JBATHN010000096.1:0-2425 GCA_049666885.1 Desulfobacterales bacterium | reverse complement strand
CCGTTCCGCCGGCCGAAACACCCGCATAGAGATCTTCCCCAAGCCGGCGCTCCAATCAAAAAATATCCAGTCCCGCAACCCAAACAGGAAAATCTTGGAATGGACCAAACGGCTGCCTTTCCCATGAATACCGTATATCTGCGTAAATTCATCTTTTGCCGGCTAGCGGTGCTATTGCTGCTGCTTCTGCCGGTTTGTAGCCACGCCGCGGACAGCGGCACCGAAAAGGAGGTCGACGCGTCGCTGCGTGAAGAATTGGCCTATCTTCTGTCCTTTGTTGGATCAGATGCGGCCGGCAGCGAAATGTTTCAGGTCGACAAGGTCTCGTCCCTTATGAGGTTCGTGACTGGCGCGAAGGACCCGCACGTGCTCTACCATGCCGGGACGTTCAGCGGTGCCCCGTCCGCCTATCACGAATTCGACATCCACCGCCCTCTTTCCCAAATCCTGCAACTGACCTACAACCCGGATATTCCGGCCGTCGTCACCATGCCTGCGTCCATCCGCCTGTCACACTGGACCGATATCGACACGCCGGAGCACTCGCTTCCAAAACTCTGGGAAACTCTGCCGGTCCTGAAAGCACCCCAATTCATTACGGGCGTCGAACATATCGTCAATTCACCCGACCAGCACTCGGGGGCATACTTCGAATATGATCTCTACCGAACCCTGATTCTGCTGAGACACGAGGGCCGACCTGTTCTCATCAGCCTGTCGAGGCAAAAAGACGTCTCCGATGTTGGTAAAAAGGGAGTGATTATCGGAGCCGACGACAACTGGGACTACCTCTACACCGGTCAAGCCGGTGTGAGCTATGCCGGTCTCGGCTGGGTCAAGTCCTACATGTACGATTCTTATTCGGTCTCGATCTATATCGAGACCGACGACGTTCTCCCAACTGTGCGCTTCGGCGTCTTCAAATGGCTGCGCGCCGGCTGGGCCGGCATCAACCTGGCTCGTCCGCCGCATATCTTCAGCGGTCTGGAACGCTTTGCTAAAAATTTCAAAAAGGTTCTCGAAAACCCGAGTCTCAACGATGTGACCACCGTGAGCCGGGACTTTGCCAACATCAAGAGCCTTTCGACTGAAGAGCAGCGGAAAATCATCGAAGGGTATCTGACAGAGATCGAGAAAAAGTGCCGGCTCGAAAGACGGTTCTCCGACGGCCAGCTGAATAACCTGTTCAAAGATCGACAATATCTGAACGGGTTAAAAAAAGAGGAGCGACAGTCGCTTATCGCATTGGCGCATGTTAAAAACTTGCTGGGCAGAGCGCCGAACCTGGAGCTGACATACCTGCGGTCCAAACCGGACGTCGCCAAATAGCCTGTCATTTTAAATCTGAAACGCTCACTTGCAGGTGGCACTCAGCAGACAGAAATTCTCGGCGAAATTAGGAATCCGATAGATTTCGCCGGTTAAAGATTTACCGAGAAATGCCACCCAGCCGCACTCAGCCGCTGGAAAAAACCCTTAAGGCAACGATACCCGATGAAATCAAAACCTGTGGTCATCGTCACCGGCGCTTCCCGGGGTGTCGGAGCGGCCGCCGCCCGGTGGCTGGCGGGAGCCGGGACCGCCGTCACCCTCATTGCTCGTTCGCAAAAAGAGCTGCGCCATGAGGCCCAAGCTATCGAACGCTCCGGCGGGGACTGTCTCTTCGTATCGGGCGATGTATCGGACCCCCATTTCTGCTGCAGCGCGGTGGAAAAAACCCTCGCCCGCTTTAACCGGCTGGATGCCCTGGTCAACAACGCCGGTACGGTAGAACCGTTGGCGACGGTAGCCGATGCCCGGCCGGCCGACTGGCATTACAACATCGAGGTCAATCTGCTCGGGCCGGTATATATGAGCATGGCCGCCATCCCTGAACTGCGGGGCCGAATCGGACGCATCGTCAACGTCAGCAGCGGTGCCGCCCATCACGTCATCGCGGCAGCCAGTGCGTATTGTGCCGCCAAGGCCGCTTTGAACCAGTTCAGCCGGGTCCTGGCAGCCGAGGAGCCCGATCTGACGGTGATCGCGGTACGGCCCGGCGTGGTGGACACCCGTATGCAGGAGCTTCTGCGAAGCGAGGGGCCTGAAAAGATGCCGCCGGAACAGGCCGCTTTTTATAGAGACCTCAAGACGGCCGGCCATCTGGAACCGCCGCAAGTGCCGGCACGCTCTATCGCCTGGCTGGCGCTGCACGCCCCGCACGAGTGGAGCGGCGATTTCATGAGTTACGACGATCCGCAAATTGCCGAACCGGCCTTTGCAGCCTTCGGCGAAGGTTAGATATGGTCCATCCATAACTGGTCTTTTTCCCGCTGGACTGCGTTCTCCGCGGGTTTCCGGCTGCGGCGTACATAAAGTACGCCTCGCCGCAAACCCTTGTGCGGCCTTGCCCAGCGAAAAAAATCCTCATTTATGAATTGGACAC
>JBATHN010000095.1:0-3552 GCA_049666885.1 Desulfobacterales bacterium | reverse complement strand
GTAGTAAGCCGCCCAACACCCCGTGGCGGCTTTTGTGAGGGATTCGAGATCCAAAACATCCCCCTGCACCAGTTCGACCCTTTCATGACGCGCCCACGGTCGACAGCCCAATTTTTCGAGGTTTCTGCCCATCGCACGCACCCGATACCCCGTCTCGAGCAAGGCCGGAACCAACCGTCCGCCGACATACCCCGTTGCACCGGTGATGAGAATCGGTTTTTCCTTCTGAATTTTGGTCATTGTGATCTGCTTGTTATTTGTTATTTGCGGTTTGTAATTTTTCACCGAAACTTAACACTTTCCTCTTCGATCAAACTGTATACTTGCAACCAGGGGTAGGGCTCATATAAGATGATCCGACTATATCGCTTCAAATCTATAACCGTTCACATGGTTGCAAAGTCCGATGCGCTTCAAGCCACCTCATTGTAAGCGTTTACAGGGTGCCGCAGATGCAAGGCGTCGGGCGCGCAGATGTACTTTTTTACTTCAAGTGCCCGACAACAAAGCAGATGCGGTGCGCTGTGAACGCTTACTCAAATCTCACCCGAACCGACGGTAACGATCCCCAGATAGCCGTCGACCGTGACTTCCTCGCCGGTTTGCACTAGGGTTGTGGCATCCGGTATACCGGTGACGCACGGCAAACCGTATTCCCGCGCGATAATCGCGCCGTGAATCAGCATGCCGCCCCTTCTCTCCACCACCGCTGCGGCTAGCGGAACGACGAACGTCATGTTCGGGTCGACCGCATCACACACCATGACATCACCATGCTGGAAATCAGCCAGATCCGAGTGCTCTCGAATCACACGGGCTCTGCCTCTGGCGATACCGGGTCCGGCCGGCTGGCCGACGAGCTGCCGGGGCTGGATTTTCAGCGAACGAGCGGCGGTTTCTTCTTCCGGCGCTTTCGACGATCCGGCGGGATCCAATTCGGCCAGAACATCCGCCAGAATCTGCGCAACACCTCCATTGCGCTTTTCTTGCTTTAGACCTGAGACTCGCCGGCGGGCCGTTTGAATGGCAGCCAGCAGCTGGGATTCGATTCTGCCAAGATAGATGTTGTCGTCGTCCCGCAGCTGATAACTGGCTCGGGCCAGATCGAGCTTCTCGGCAGCCTGTGCACGTTCTCCCCCATCAAATCGGCTCATAAAAGCTTTCTTCAGTTTATCGGTACGCTTAAAACTTCGGCTGGCCGTCGATATTGGAGGATGTAGCGCCATTTCAAGCAGAATGTTTACCAACGGTTCCTTTGCCTGGAGGCACTGGGTTCCGCCCGTAACGGAGCAGGACAAATCACCGTATTCCCGGATGAAACTCTCGACCTTCCGGTTGAACACGGATGTCTCGTCAATGCGACCACCGCCCCTCAGATTTTCAGCAAGCCCGTGATCGTTGCGGATAATCTCGGCCAGTTCTTCAAGCATCCGGTTGCGCTTGACGCTGACCATTTCGGTTTCTGACAGCAAGTCGATGAATTCATAAGGGTCATCGGGTTGAACCGCATCGTTGTAGAACTGGCCGAACAGACGAATGCCGTGGGCGAACGGTATAAATTCTTCCCAGTAAATGGTGACCCATTTTTGATTGATATCCCACCGCCTCTTTATTTCTTCTGCCAGATCCTGGTCGGATAGTTTAATCAAATCTATTTTTGACAGGCGGTCGGCTTCGTCGACCATAGCCGGGATGAACTCCATTTCGATCCGCTGGCGCAAGACTTTCAGGTTTTCGAATGTTCTGTGAAGGCTCAAATACCAGCCGCGTTTATCCTCGCCGTCTTCGGATTTAAGGGTAGTGATCGGCCGGGACTGCAGCAAATGAATGTCATGCTCCCTGACTGTCCATTCGACATCCTGCGGAGCATCGAAAAATTCCTCGGCCTGCATGGCCGTATCGAATACGGCCCGGACTTCTTGTGGATTGAGCGGCGGGTGCTGGGATATGTCCTGTGGCAGAGGCGCTTTGTGCACACCGTTCTCACCTGGAACCAGCCAGTACTGTCGCAGCACCGGGATGTGCGATATTATTTCTCGCGTCCTGCGATCCACTACCCAGCGGTCAGGCTCCACAATACCGTCGACAAGTCCCTGATTCATACCGTAAACCGATTCGATGACTCCCTGGGAGGGGGCAACGGGATTTCTGGTGAATGCAACCCCGGAACGGTCACCGGCGACGACCTCCTGGACAACGACAGCCATGGCGCTTTTTTCGACACTCAGCCCGATTTCCTGCCGATAAAGCAGGGCTGCATCCGACCACAAAGAGGCCCACACGAGGCGAACGTGTTTCAGAACCGACTCAACCCCCCGAATATTGACGAATGATTCGTGCAGACCGGCAAATGACGCTGCGGTGCCGTCTTCATCGAGGGCCGAAGACCTCACGGCGACGGCCTTGCCGCTAAAACACGATTCGATGGGAACCTTGAGATCGGCCTCGATAGCAGACGGAATCGGGATACGCAAGAACAGGCTCCTGATCCGCGTAGCGCAGTCCCATATTTCTTCCCAGCGCATCCGGCTGAATTCTTTGCGGTGCAGTTCGAGAGAAATCCGCTCGCGCAGGCCGGTTTGCGATACGTAGGTCCGATAAGCATCCCCGGTGATACACAGCGTGTCCGGAATTTGTACTCCGATCTTGAGCAGTCGGGACAAGGCAAGCGCTTTACCTCCCACCTTCCGACGATGGCGGCGTCCGATTTCGCTGGCTGGTAAGACCAATCTCATTCGTGTAGGTGCAACTCCATCACATTCTGAAAATTTTTCACGAGGAAATAGGATTTAGCCTTTATCTGAACCAAAGCGCAGGTCGGTGATTTGGCAAAATCCTCCAGATAGGGATGCTTTTCGAGGTAGCTTTTGATTATAGCCGGACGCTTGCGCCCGGATATTTCCGCCGCACTCCCGATGATGGTCACCGCCATGGCCCGATGAAAATCGGATTCCTGATTTTGGCTGCTGTTGATCATGACGGAAACCTGCGAATTGGCGGCCAGGTTTGTAAATTTGCGCGTGGTTTTGGGTGTAATGAGGTAAAGGTACTTCAAATCATTAGAAATGACGAAGGCAACCAGGCTGGCATAGGGTTGCTTATCTCTTTGGGTGCATAATACGGCCAGTTTCTGGGATGAACAGAGGTCCGTTATCTCTTGGCGGATGTCGTTTGCCTTGGCCATTTGAGCGGCTCCAAGTGCTGCCGGATTGATCAAAATTAAGATATAAGATATAGGGTTTAGTGTTTTACCGCCCAGATTCAACGTTCTGGGTAGATGGCTTGAAGCGTTATAAGTTCAAAGGTTTCCCGCTTAGGCGGGATTACCCGTTCAGGGTTGAAGGACTGAAATTTTTTATTGAACGTTGAACCCAGAACCCTTAACCTCTGAAACCTTGAAACCTGAACCCTATCTATATTGACTATTTACCGGCTCCTATCAAGGGCAATTCTTTATCTATCGAAAAAAATACCAGGAATTTGGCCTCATCCCTTTCATCGATTTACTGCCGTCTGCGCAACGATTGCATGAGCTCACCATCCTGCTCTTCA
>JBATHN010000094.1:0-2049 GCA_049666885.1 Desulfobacterales bacterium | reverse complement strand
TTACGACGGTGGGATGAATCTGGCAAAACTGCGTTTGACCGAGTCCGGATCCAAGGTCACCCTGTTGGGGTGGCAGGCACTGAAAACCGACCAGCTCAAGCTCCGGTTGGCGCCGAATCGGCTCGACATCAAGGAAATCAAACTCGACCGGCCGATCGGCCAATTGATCATCGAAGAAGACAGATCGGTCAATCTCGTACAGGTTTTTAAAACCGGGCGCCCGGCTGCCGGGTCTTCCCCAGGCACCGACCCCTCAAAAGCAGCCGGTGGGAACGTGTTTCCGGTCAACATTCAAAAACTGCGGATCGACAACGGGATCTTGGATTTTGCCGATTTGAGCCTGACGCCTCAATTTGGCACCAAGATCCATGACCTCGGCGGCGTGGTAGCCGGGATGTCCTCGGCCGCGAATTCCCGCGCCCAGGTCCAGCTCAAGGGCAACGTCGATGAATACGGTCTGGCAAAAATTGGTGGTGAAATCAATATCTTCGATCCCGTCGCGTTCACCGACATCGACATGACATTTCAAAACGTGGAGATGAGCGGCCTGACACCCTATTCGGGCAAGTTCGCCGGCCGGAAGATCGATTCTGGAAAGCTGTCGCTGAACCTCGGGTATAAAATCGACAATGGCAAACTGCTGGGCGACAATCAGATCGTCGTCGACAAACTCAAACTCGGTCAGCGCGTGGAAAGCCCCGAAGCCGTCGATCTGCCGCTCGATCTTGCGGTTGCCCTCCTTGAGGATGCCGACGGGGTCATCGACATCGGCTTGCCGGTGCAGGGCGATCTCAAGGACCCGAAGTTCAACTTCGGTCAGCTGATCGGAAAGACGCTCGCCAGTCTGATCACGAAAATTGCGACGGCGCCCTTCCGTGTTCTGGGCGCGCTGGTCGGTGGGGCGGCTGGAGAAAATTTCGATGACATCGCCTTTGAACCCGGTGACGCCGCCGTGCCGGGGCCGGAAAGAGAAAAGTTGAACAAGCTGGCCGTGGCATTGCAAAAACGGCCGCAGTTGAAGCTCGAAGTGCAGGGGCGTTACAGTGCGGAAATCGATGGAAAGGAACTCAAGGGGCTCAGTGTGCGTCGAACCGTCGCCGGGCGTCTCGGTACGAAACTTGAGGCGGATGAGGATCCCGGTCCTGTCAATTTTAGCGATCCCGAGACCCAGCGAGCACTGACGGCGATGTTCGCGGAACGCTTCGGCGCACCGGAGCTAAAGGTGCTCAAGGACTCTCTGGAAAAGGATAAGGGCAAAGCGGCTCAGCCCGCCCAGGCCAAAAAGTTCGAGGATCCGGGACTACTGTCGAAAGCCATCTACGGTCGTTTGGTGAATAGCGAACCCCTGCCGGAGACGGTGTTGACTGCACTTGCCGAGGCCCGGGCTCGTGCAATCGTCGCCGTGCTGAGCGGTGACGGCGCCGTTGCCCCGGAACGCATTACGACCAAACCGCCCGGCCCGCTGCCGAAGGACGCGCCCGTTACAGCCAAGCTTTCCCTCGTCGTGACGCGAAAAAGTTCGTGATCCGTAAAATATTGTTTGTGCCTCTCAAGGGAGTTGAATGAATCTTCCTGCAGCAAGCTGCAGGGTATCACAGCTGTTTGATTTTACCCCCTCACCTCCTAACCCTCTCCCCAAGGAGAGGGAATCTGTGGTGACCCCGTAGCGGGCTATAGAGAGTTATCAAGTTAAACATCAAGCTGATATGGTGATTGACACGGTCGCTTGTAAAACCGTACTCAAAGATGGATGTGAAAAATGAAAACGTCCTATCTACCCCGGATCGATTTGGCCCATTTGCCCACGCCAGTCCAGCCGTTGCGGCGCCTGGGCCAGGAACTCGGTGTCGAGCTTTATGTCAAGCGGGATGATCTCACCGGTGCCGCGCTGTCCGGCAACAAGATCCGTAAACTGGAGTTCGTGATGGCCGATGCGCTGTCCATCAACGCCGACACGGTGATCACCTGTGGCGGGGCCCAGTCCAACCATTGCCGCGCTACAGCCCTTGCAGCCGCCACGCTGGGCCTCGGCTGCCGCCTGCTGTTGCG
>JBATHN010000093.1:0-8356 GCA_049666885.1 Desulfobacterales bacterium | reverse complement strand
GTCCGTCGGAACCGCGCACGGCGCAGTTGTGATTGCCCGAGGAAAGCAGCAGCTGCAGGATCAGTTTGCGGGCCTTGACGACGGCTGCTGTTTCCGTCTGCACTTCCATGTTGTCCCCGGCCGGGGTGGAACAGGAGGGCAGCAGGCTGCGGGCGCCTTTGACCTCGACGACGCAGATGCGGCAAGCCCCTGTCGGTATGGCACCTTTCAGCCAACAGAGTGTCGGGATGTCGATATGGTGCTGCCGGGCGACTTCGAGGATCGTCTGGCCCGGATCGAAAGAGAGGGAATTGCCGTTGATCGTGATACGGTGTTCTTCGGACATGGTGTGGGGTCTCCAATTGCAGAGGGTCAAATTTGACGGTTTCGAAATCATTGCTATATCGGACTGTTCTTTAGCGGATGCCGTTTGACTTGTCAATCCGCTTGTCGTGGCGAACGGGCAGTGCGTTTTATGATGAAACACATATATAGAAGCACCCCCCAGGCCGCGCCGACAAAATCGGCCGCGACATCCATCACGTCGGCCGAGCGGCCGGGGACGAAATACTGGTGAATTTCATCGTTGATGCCGTATAGGCCGGCGGACAGAACGCTCAAGAGGGCTATGCGCCAGAACTTGCCGCCAAGCCGCAGTGACCCATAGGCCCGGCAGAACAACGCGCCCAGAAGGGCGTAGCCCAACATGTGCAGATATTTATCAAAAAAAGGGATATCCGGTTCCTTAACCGGGGAGGGGAACGAAGACTGAATGAATATCGCCAGGCAATAGGCAATTAGGGGGAGCCAGTACTTAAGGAATCTTGGCAATCGGAATTCCCTCGGATTGGTGAGCGTGTTTGGTATTGGGTATTGAGTGGTTGGTGTTTGGTTTTTGGTGTTAATGCTTTTAAACGGTCAAGACTAAAAACCAAACACTATTCTTGAAATAATCCAACATCCAGCCGCCGCTCCCGGATAGCCGCCGTCACGGAATTCATGAACACATCGTGGGAAATCCCCTGTTTGACGGTTCCGTCGAGGGTCCGCACCGAAAGGGTACCGGAAGTCTTTTCCTTGTTGCCGATGGTCAGAATCAGGGGAATGTACCGAAGCTGGGCTTCGCGGATTTTCTTGTTGAGACTTTCGGCCCGGCTGTCGACCTCGCAGCGCAGTCCCGCCCTCTGCAACGTGCGGCCGATCTCATCGGTGTAGGCAACGAGGTCGTCATTGATCGGCAAAAGAACCACCTGCACCGGGGCCATCCAAAGAGGGAATTTACCGGCGAAATGTTCGATCAGGATTCCCAGGAACCGCTCGATCGAACCGAAAACCGTTCGGTGAAGCATGATAGGCCGATGCTTTTCGTTGTCCTTGTCGACGTAGTAGAGGTCAAACCGCTCGGGCAGGGACATGTCTAGCTGAATGGTACCGCACTGCCATGTGCGACCCAGGGCATCCTTTATGTGCAGATCGATTTTCGGTCCATAAAAGGCCCCGTCACCCTCATTGATTTTATAATCCCGGCCGTATGCGTCGAGAGCCGATCGCAGCCCGTCGGTCGCCATTTCCCACTGTTCATCGGTTCCGATCGATTTGTCGGGTCGGGTTGACAGCTCCAGGTGATACCCAAGTCCGAAAGTGCTGTACATGCGGTCCTCGAGCGACAATAGGCTCAGAATCTCACTCTGAATTTGCTCCGGCGTCATAAAAATATGGGCATCGTCCTGATGAAATGCCCGCACACGAAAGAGCCCGTTCAAAACGCCGCTGAGTTCATGCCGGTGAACCAAACCGACTTCGGCCTGTCGAATCGGCAGGTCCCTGTAAGAGTGGTGGCGGGACGTGTAAACCAACATCCCCCCGGGGCAGTTCATCGGTTTGATGGCGACGTCGGTATCATCGATGACTGACGTGTACATGTTCTCGCGGTAGTTTTCCCAGTGTCCGCTGCGCTCCCAAAGTGAACGGTTCAATGTAATGGGCGTCTTGGTCTCCACGTAGCCGGCGGTGCGGTGCTCTTCCCGCCAGTATTCGAGCAGCGCGTTCCAGATCACCATTCCATTGGCATGAAAAAAAGGCATCCCCGGCGCCTCGTCATGAAAGCTGAAGAGATCCAGGGCCGTTCCAATCTTGCGGTGGTTGCGTTTGCGCGCTTCTTCCAGAAACTGGAGGTAGGCATCCAAGTCCTTTTTGTCGAAAAAGGCGGTCCCATATATCCGTTGCAGCTGAGCGTTGGATTGATCCCCGCGCCAGTAGGCGCCGGAAACTTTCATCAGTTTGACAGCCTTTATAAAACCGGTGTGGGGAACGTGAGGTCCACGGCAAAGGTCGGTAAAATCGCCGTGCCGGTAAAATGAAATCGTTCCGTCAGGCAAATCCTGGATCATCTCCAACTTGTATGGCTCGTTTTTATAAAATTCCAGGGCTTCGGCCTTTGAAACCGCCGCCCGTTCAAACGGTTCTTTGGCTTTGACGGCCTTTTTTATTTCGGCCTCGATTTTAGGAAAATCTTCTTCGGAGATCGGTTCCATGTCGATGTCATAGTAGAAGCCGTCCTCCACGGCAGGGCCGATCGTCAGGTGCGCATCCTTGTAGAGATGCAATATCGCCTGGGCCATGACATGCGCCGCGCTGTGACGCAGGATGTGAAGGGCTTCAGGATCTCTGGTGGTGACCAGTCTGACCGCGGCATCTTCTTCGACCCGGGCATTTAAATCGAGGAGGTCGCCGTTTTTCTTCAGTGCCACGCAGTTGCGGGCAAAGCCTTCGGAAATGCTGCGGGCGATATCTTGACCCGTCGGCGGATTGTCAAAAGTCTTTATGTTCCCATCCGGAAATGTTATGAGTACCATTTTAAGTGCCTTGATTCGTGATTGCGACCACATTTTAAAATCCCTCCCGACCTCCTTTTGACAAAGGGAAAAGATTTTCTCCCTCTTTTTTGAAGGAGAGGAGGGATTTGTTTAAGAATCGGGCGCTCAACCAACCGAGCGCTCATTAACACAAGCCTATTAAGCTAAGAGAAATACCTCCTGGGGTCAAGGGAAATTTGGCCCCCGACCGGATACGAAATGACAACCGACATCGTCGTGATCGAAACACCAGCCGCGCTCGCCAAACTGGCGCAAAAATTCAAGCACGCACCCGCCGTAGCGGTCGACCTGGAAGCCGACTCGATGTATCATTTTCAGGAAAAAGTCTGCCTGATCCAAATGGCCACCTCGCAGTCGAGCGCAGTTATCGACCCGCTGCGCCTCCGGGATCTCGAGTCTCTTCGGCCGGTATTTGCCAATCCGGCCATCGAGAAGATCTTCCACGGGGCCGACTATGATGTACGGTCCCTGTTCCGGGATTTTGGTATCGAGATTGCTCATCTGTTCGACACCCAGATCGCCTGCAAGTTTCTGGGTTTAAGGGAAACCAGCCTGGAGGCGGTTCTACAGGCACGCTTCGGCGTGACCCTTAACAAGAAATACCAGCGCAAAGACTGGTCCAAACGACCGTTGCCGGATGAGATGATGGCTTATGCCGCCGACGATGTCCGCTACCTGCTGCCGCTGACGAAAATGCTGGTAGGTGAACTGAAAGCCAAGGGCCGTCTGGCGTGGGTGCGGGAAGAATGCAACCTGCTAAGCCGGGTCAGATCCCCTCAGAACAATCACGAACCGCTCTTCCTGGGATTCAAGGGAGCCGGCCGCCTCAACCCCCGCAGCCTTGCCGTTCTGGAAGCGCTGCTTCAGTTTCGCCGCCGGGTAGCCGAAAATAAGGACCGGCCCCTGTTTAAGGTCTTCAGCAACAAATCCCTCTTGCAGTTGGCCGTTGAAAAGCCCGCCGACACAAAACGGTTGGACGAGAGCGGCGTTCTCAGCAGCAAACAGCTCAAGATGTACGGCAATGAGCTGGCCGAAGCGATTCACCGCGCCCAGCAAATCCCCTCAGATAATCTGCCGGTCTACCCGCGCAAAAAAAATCGTGCGATGCATCCGGCTGTTCCCGATCGCATCAAGGCGCTGAAAAACTGGCGCGATAAAACGGCCAGAGCCCTCGGCGTCGAACCGGCCGTGCTTCTCAACAAGAGCATGATGACGGCTCTGGCCACCGAAAAGCCGGTCAAACGGCAATCCCTGGACGCTGTTAAAGAACTCAAGGAGTGGCAGAAAAACGAATTCGGCGATGCGATTGTCGGGGTGCTGAGGCGGGTCCGTTAACTGGTGGCCACCCAGAACCAGCATCTTTTGGCCCAGGCCGGCGTTCTCGCTAATTTGAAATCCTCAACGTAGCCGGGCTGCGCCTGCGGTTTCGAATTAACTGCGGCCTTGATCTGAACCAAAATCTACTGTTTCTGGACGGCCACTAACTGTTTTGTTTCCATTAAAGGCCTTTTCCATAATTCCCCGCCTGTTTCGGGACAGGTCGGCGTCAATCACGCCTTGGGCGTGACAGGTCTGCGGAATTGTTTGTGCGGCGTACACAAGTACGCCTCCGCGCAATGCCGCCGATTTCCTTGAATTTGCAGAAAATGGCGATTTCTGGATCGGAAACTAACCAGTGCCCTTAATGAAACCGCGGATAGGCACTAACTATGGAAGAGAAAGTGTGTTTTCGATCGGGCGACTTTGAACTCGAAGGGCTGTTCGAAAGCGGTCGCACGAACCGCGGTGTCGTCATCACCCACCCCCACCCGCTCTATGGCGGCGACATGCACAACCCGGTGGTGGATGCGATACGCCGTGCCTACCGGATAAAGGGTGTCGCCACCCTGCGGTTCAATTTCAGGGGCACCGGAAAAAGCGAAGGCCAGCACGACAACGGCACCGGTGAGCAGGACAACGTGCTCGCGGCACTCTCCTTCCTGACGGAAAACGGCTTTCAACCGGTCGATCTGGCCGGTTATTCCTTCGGCGCCTGGGTCAATGCGCTGATGCTGCAGCGCGAGGACCGTTCCGAAAACCTGATCATGGTGTCGCCGCCGGTCGGGTTTATCGATTTCGCGTCGATCGGAAGGCTGCCCGGACTGCGGCTGGTGGTGACCGGCAGCCGGGATGAGATCGCGCCGCCCGACGTCATTCGGCAGATGCTGCCGACCTGGAACCCGTCGGCACACTTTGACATCATCGACGGTTCGGACCACTTCTACAGCCGCCACACCCGGCAATTGGAGGACATCCTCGGCAGACACATTTAAGGTCTATCCGGTTTTTATCTTGACCACCACCAGAGTGACGTCATCTTCCGGCTCGATATCCTGTTGAAAACGCTTTAATGAATCGATGATGGCACCCAAAATTTCTTCAGCGCTGCGAGCCGCATTTTTACGTATCAGGTGGAGGAGAGCTTCTTTGCCAAACATACGGCCCTCGCTGTTGCGCGACTCCCAAATACCGTCCGTACCGATGAGAATGACCTGACCGTTTAACAAGTCGCCCCGCTGCTCTTCCCGATATAGCCAGGTTTCATCCACCCCAAGGGCCACGCCGGATCCGCGCAGTTCCTCGAAGACATCCCTGAGCGGATCGTAAATCACGGCCGGCTCATGACCGGCGCGCACCCATTTGAGCGCTCGATGAACCGGATCGATCACCAGGTAGAACAGGGTCATGAACTGTCCGGAGTCTTCCACATCTCTTGACAGATGCATGTTCACGTCGCTGACAACCTGGGCCGGACCTCCCGGCAAAAAGGACCGCTGCCGCATCAACGCCCTGGCTGTCGCCATCAAGAGCGCCGACGCCACGCCGTGCCCGGAAACGTCCCCGACTACCAAACCGATTTTTTTGTCCCCGGGTGGTCCGACCTCCAGGAAGTCGAAGTAGTCACCTCCGGTCTGATCACAGTAGATGCTCCTTCCGGCAATATCCAAGCCCTTCTGTTGCGGGGCACCTCGCGGCAGAAGATTCTGCTGAACCTCGCGGGCCAGCTCCATGGATTGGCGCATCTTTTCCCTTTCCCGAAGCCCGACCGTCATTTCGTTGATGACGTCCCCCACGTATCCGATTTCATCGTTCGATCGCACCGAAACCCGGCGGTTGAGTCGCCCGTTCCGCACGCCCTGAAGGACCTGAATGATGTCGCCGAAAGGCCTCGTCAGGTTGCTGCTCACCAGAATCGTCAAGAACACCCCTACGGCTATGAACATCAGCGAATTGGCATTTATTGTCGTCCGCAGCTGCTCGAGCATCTGCACAGGTGGATAATTGGAACTGAAGGTTTTCTGCACGATCATCAGAAACGCCAGAAACGGGATCAGATTCGCAGCGGAGATAAGGGCTGCCAGGCGGGTCCCGATTCTGATCCTCAGCACGCCGCGGGTCGCATAAAGACTGCCCTCCGGAAAAAGCATCGGCACAAGGTTTTTTTGAAGCTGCCGTTCCATGAAGAAGAAGGCGACGGTGATGGTAATCATGCCGACAAAGAGGGCCCGGGAAAATACCCCCCCGGCGAGCGACGGTCCGAAAGACGTCCTGTAGATGGATGCCGTGTACACAACGGCCGCAATGATCCAGGTCAGAAAATCGATGGCAATGAGAAAAAACGGCTCGTTCAGCAGCCGCTGCCTGGCAGACGGGTCGACACCCGGGTAAGCGCCCCCCTCCCGATGGCACCGGTTCAGAAAGCGCCGAATCGGCAGTTCGTAAAACACTGTAATGATAAAAATCAGGCCGAAGGACAGCGGCAGAAAAATCGAGTCGACACGCCCGAAAAGCGCCATGGCCTCGGGCGGCGGCGGTGATATGGACCGGTGACTGATCAATTCGGCAACGTTGACACCGATGATATTGGCCAAGGCGTTTCCGATGAGCATTTGGTTTTTGAGGCGAAACAATTGGATCCTGGTCATGCCCGCACTCTCCCGTCATTTGATTTGCGTATGGCGATGATCGATCGGGTGATAAATCAACTGAACCACCGCACCAGCGGTTTTTTGCGCCCGGCCTGGCGCAAGTAAGTTTCATCGGGGTGACCTAAGGCGATCACCGAATAGATCGGTTCGTCCGGTGGAATATCCAAATCGACCTTTATGCTCGGATCCTTCTGCATGGCCGCCACCGCAAAGCCGATCAGGCAGGTCCCCAGGCCCATGCTGTGCGCTCCCAGGAGAATATTCTGGGTCGCCAGCAGCGCGTCCTCCATCGGGCAGCTGGCACCGGGTTCCGAACCGACCAGAATCGCAGCCGTGGCGCCGTGAAACAGCCGATCGATGCCGCCTGTCTTCCACTCGGCTAACGCATCCCGGACGGAATCGTGGTGCTCCCGGTAGTAATCGTCGAGTTGGGGTCGTCCCAGAAGCTTCAAGCCACCGCGCAAGAGTGGATTTCCGGCGATCCGATTGAGTCTTTCGAAGAAACGGCCAATGGCTGTGCCGAGACGCAAAACGATCTGCCGGTCCGGCAGGATGGTAAACGTCCACTTCTGGCTGTTGGTTCCGGAAGGCGCCGTGATACCGATTTTGACAAGGTCTTCAAGGCTGGGGGTGTCGACGGGTGTATCGAGAAAATTGCGGCACGATCGTCGTGAACGCATCAGACTCACCAATTGCGCTGTGTCGAAGCGGCCGGGCGGCAGCCAGCGATCGCCGCCGAAGCGGAACGTCTCAAATGCATGCGCCCAGTTGTCAAGATCTGCCACATGGACGGCATCGGCCGGGCAAACGGCGGCACAATGGCCGCAGTGCATGCAACGCTCACCGGTAACGGCAGCACGATCGCCGATCATCGCCAAGGTCCTGTCCGGGCAGACCCGGATACACAGTCCGCACCCGGTGCACTTCAACGGATCGATGGCGGTTGTCATCTTCCGGTCAACCATTTAACGAAATTCCCTATCTTCGATATTTTCCCATCAGCTGCCCCTGATCGAGAATGTGCCCCTCCATGGCTTTCACCAACTGAGATTTTGTCGCCCCGGTTTTCAAATTAAGCTCGATGTCCAGTGCGTAAAGTCGGAAGAAATAACGGTGCGTGCCGCCGGGCGGGCAAGGACCACCGTATCCGAGCCTTCCCCAGCTGTTGTTGCCGTGAACGCTGCCATCGTCCAGGGTTGCCTTTGCCGGAACATCCTCCGGCAGCCCGGTTGCCGGTGCGGGAATGTTGAACAGCACCCAGTGATCCCAGGTCCCGACGGGTGCATCGGGATCGTCGCAAATCAAGGCTAAAGAGCCGGTTTCCTTCGGAATACCGCTCCAGGACAGCGGCGGTGAGAGATCCTCACCGTCACATGTAAATCGTTTCGGAATCATTGTGCCATCGGAGAAAGCCTCGCTGGTCAGTTGAATGGCCATTTTTGTCCTCCTTTCGGTTGGGTGGAGCGGCGGTGTGTGTCACCATCCCATTCGATATGTAAGAGTTGCGGCACCAATATGCAAGACGCATTTTTC
>JBATHN010000092.1:0-2199 GCA_049666885.1 Desulfobacterales bacterium | reverse complement strand
GTAAGCGACGACGGTGAGCAGGATTCCCTTGCCGACGCGATTGTCTGTGGAGGAAGGTGGCGAAAAGGGATAGTAAGCGGCAACGTTGGTCATCAGAACAATGGTCGAGAGCATTACCACCAGCAGGGCAAAACCATACATCGGCGTATACAGCTTCATGACCGTGTTGGGATTCATGAAAAGGTACCACAGCAGCCAGACGATCCCGAACACCACCAGAAAGTTGATCAGTCCGAAGAAATAATTGAATCCTTTTCCTTCCTGCTTTATATTTTGCATTTT
Source organism: Desulfobacterales bacterium (assembly GCA_049666885.1). Classification (GTDB taxonomy): domain Bacteria; phylum Desulfobacterota; class Desulfobacteria; order Desulfobacterales; family SG8-13; genus JARFQH01. Next base: position 1,917 of record JBATHN010000092.1, on the reverse strand, counting down.
AGCACCTCTTTGATGGATTTTCTTCGGAATCCAGCGCCTCAGCACCGGCGAGATGCAAGGTCGGACAAGCCCGGGGCCCGGATCACTGTGAACGCGGATGAGCAACCCAAGCATGCGCCGGTATCTGCCTAAAATACTACCGAATCTCCGTTGGTGAGGAAGACGTTACTGGACTTGGCAACCGTTGACGTCCTCTTGTAGGTTTTGTACTTATCCGTGCCCTTGACGACCGGGACGCCGGCTTCGGCGGCTTTCTCGGCCCAGATCCAGCCCGTGCAGTGGTTGCAGGCAAGTTTCTGGATCTTGAAAGCCTTGACTCCCTTGATGATATCGTTGAACTTGGGTTCCCAGGTCTCGAAAAGCGTGATGTGCAGCCCGCCGTAACATCCGTACGGCTGGTAGTCCTTGAAGTTGTTCCTGGCATAGGCAAACAGAGACAGAATCCCCGGATGGCAGCAGCCGGTGACGGTTACGGTCCCCTTGTCCTTGACGTTGAAGTAGAGAACGTTCTCTCCGCGGACCCTGAGCAGGATGGGCACATCGAACATCCGGACCGCCACACCGGGCATCAGCTTGTAGACCCCCTCCCCGTTTTGGCCGTCGGGATCGCACAGGACCAGCTCACCCTTGTGGGGATAGTCGTTCTTGCAAACGTGTACCGCCTGGCCGGTGTTCTTGTCCTGGGCCGTGTGATGGGCTTTTTCCTTCAGGAGCGCCATGTCCTCCGGGTAGTAGGTCTTGGGGGCGTACATCTTAATGTTCTGATTGTGCTTGAGGGTCGATTCGATTCCCCAAAGGTGGTCTAGGTGCCAGTGGGAGAGAACGAAAAGATCGATTTCGTTTCCTTTCAGCATGCCGGCGATGTTGTTTTTTTCTTCGAAGATGTAGTCCATCCAACCGTTGTTCCATCCGGAATCCATCAGGATTCTGCGTTCATTGCCCTCGAGCGTGGTCACGGTGATAAGAGCCGCATATCCGCCGGCGTTGTCCCAGTCCCAGGGGATGGTGTACTGGTTGGTCATTGCCCCGCCGTAGTCCATCATGTTCTTTTTCAGGATGTCGTTGTTGAACCAGCTCGTCTCGCTGAGCACATCGACTTTGACACTCTTGATCTCTCCGATGTCGACCTTGTTGGCGGCATCTGCCTTACGCGGCAGCATGAAATTGGTTGATCCCGCCACGGATGCCGCAACACCGGATGCGGCTATCGATTTCAAAAATGTTCGGCGCTTCATGTCGTCTTCTCCTCTCTGGTTGTTGGTTGAAAAAATGCGTAAATTTTGCACCCTACCCGGCTTCTTTTTCGAGGCCCTTGCGCAAATCATAAAGCAGATCAGTGATCGACTGGGCCTCCTGGTCGGTAAGATCCATGCCGTAGCCGTGCATGACGTTGACAACCAGGAACCATTCGTCCCGGGTGCGCCCCGGCTTTTCGGGATCGGCCACCGAATCGTGGCACCCCAGACATTTTTTCTGGTAGACGGCGAAGGCTTGTTGGTGTTCGACCTTTTTCTTCGAGTCGGCGGCGACCCATGGGCTGTGCAGCAGCAGCAGAACACCGGCCGCACAGAGCACCAAGCAGACAAAAAACCACGAACGCTTGGGCATCTTTTGGAAGCTTTTTTTCAAGGTGAACCTCCTTTCGCTGAGACGGTTGGTAGAGTTGGTGGGATGCAGGTTTGAGAAACAGCCCTTCTTTAAGGTGACAGCAATGACCGTGCCAGAGCAGGGGAAACCGGACGATTTTTTATCATATTTAAATGATTCAATATTTTTATAAAAAAGGAGTTGACAAGTTGAGTGGCTGAAACCTATAGGAAACACAATGCACCCAATGTCGGTCGATTTAGGTGCAAAATGCACCATCTATTTCACCCCGGCGAAGGACTCCAGCCATGAAAGCATCGTCCCTTTACA
>JBATHN010000091.1:0-1676 GCA_049666885.1 Desulfobacterales bacterium | reverse complement strand
GCTTGGGCACTGCCTTGGCCTCGTTTCTTGGAACGGTCAACACTCTTCTCAGCTTGAAAGAAACACAAACCTCGGGTTGGAAAAGAGGTGTCGTCCGTAAGCCGATCATTTATCCGAAACCGCTTATGACCGCCTTGGTGCCGCGACGGCCGGCAGCCATCGAAGCGAAGCTGCCAATGCGCGAACCGTCGCCCGTCGCCGTCGCTGAGACAAATGTCGCCGCATATCTGGCCCAGCCCATTTGGCTCGTTGAGAAGACAAGCGGTTCAGAGCTTTACAGTAACCGCCTTCAGATTTTCACCCGGTACACGGTTGCCAACATTCCCAGGAATTACCGGCCGTTCTTCCGCCATCTCAAACGACCGCCTGAAAACGCTCTAAGTTCCGACCGGATTGCCGGAATTCTCTTTCACACGTCCGAAAGCGATCTTGTTCCCTTTAGACCCGAGATGAACATCTCGATTAAGCAAAAAAGCAAACGGTTGATCAAATATCTTCAACGGCGGAAATCTTACAACTTCATCATCGACCGGTTCGGTCGGGTCTATCGCCTCGTCCAGGAGGATCATGCTGCCTTTCATGCCGGGAATTCGATCTGGGCTGACGATGAGGAGTTTTACCTCAATCTCAATCATGCCTTTATCGGGATTTGCTTCGAAGGCCGAGATTTCGAAGAGATTGAAAGCCAGAACTATGTCGATTCCTGGAACCCACAGGCGACTGCGCCTCGACTGCGACCGAACGTAATATCGTCGTTGACCGAGGCTCAGCTGCGTTCAGGACAAGAACTGACCGACTGGCTACGGGTTAAGTACAATATTTCCCAGCACAATTGCGTTCCCCATGCACTCGTCTCCGTTAACCCGGAGAAGAAACTCATCGGCTATCACCTCGACCTTAGTAAGGGATTCCCATTTGCCAAGTTTTCTTTGAGCAACAAGTACAATGAACCACTACCATCAATTGTCGATTTTGGCTTTTTCTACGATGAGTATTTCGAGAAGATATTCGGCGGTGAAATCTGGCCCGGTATTCGAGCCTCCGAGGAGATTTTGCAAAGGCGCTGCAAACGGACCAACATCGGGTTGAGCCAATATCGGATATACCTAAACACCAAATACGATGAGTACATCGAGGAACGAACCGCCATGAATCAAAAAAAATCTTCGATAAAAACTGCCAAGAAGTAAATCCATCGATTTATATATTCGACAACGAAGTTTTTTTGATTAAATTTTCGAACGTGTTTAGATCGTTGACGTTGAACACGGTTGCAGGGTAGTCTTTGGGAAGGTTTTTGCGCAGCAGGCCGGTAAGCACCTTACCAGGGCCGATTTCAACGAATATATCGATTTCATCCTCGGCCAATTGCTTCATGGAGTCGTACCACTTCACCGGGCTGCAGAGCTGGCGGGACATAATAGATCGAATCTCATCCGGATCGTTTTCGGTATTGGCCGTAACGTTGAAAACCACGGCGGACTGAGGGGAATTAAACGCGACTGTTTCGAGAAAAGCCTTGAAATCTTCTTCGGCACCGCGGATGAGTTCGCTGTGCCAGGCGCCGCTGACCTTCAGCGGGATTGCCTTGGCGCCTTTTTCAGCCGCATAAGCGGATACGGCCGCCACTGCCTCCGGTTCGCCGGTTATGACGATCTGCTGCGCGGTGTTGTGGT
>JBATHN010000090.1:0-3772 GCA_049666885.1 Desulfobacterales bacterium | reverse complement strand
ATCTCTTGCAAATGTCTCGAAATCCCGTTCGAGTAAAAACCGGCTGATCATCTTGTTCACTGCATCGGCTGTGTCCACCTTGTAGTGTCCCTTCTCGTCTTGACCCGCAATTTTCTTCATGTTCTCCACGATGGCCTTCAATGATGCGGTCGTCATGATCACATTGGCGTGAACTTCAATTGTGTCGATGGTGTCGCTCATAACGAATATCCTCCCGGCATATTAGTCTACCAGTTAAATTTACCCCCTTTGGGAAAGGAGGGGCTAGGGGGGATTTCTTGTCAGTGTTTAAAAATCCCCCTAAATCCCCCTTTTCAAAGGGGGACTTTCATCGGCATTCCCTAAGCGAATAGCATTGGGAGATGGCCCAAAAAATTTTTCATTTTTAACTCGGCTATCGATTTTTAACAAGAAATCTTTATTACCAATAATTACAGTTATATAGTGAAAATAAACGAGAACACCTAAGTATAAAAGTTCATTGAAATAGGGGAATTTTAAGCATTTTATTGGGATTGTCATAGCAGAATTTGCAGGTTAACAAATCAGTCAAATCAAGCGGCGCTGAACTCACTCAACCACATTCTCAAATTACATCTGAAAAGGAGACCTCACATGAAAACTATCAGCAGAAGCTTCGCCATCATGACCGCAGTTCTGACTATTTTTGTTCTCTTCAGCTCCGTCTGGGCCGCCGAGTCGCAGCAGGTCAATATCAATACGGCGACCGTTCAGGAACTCTCCCAACTCAAGGGTGTCGGGCCGTCCTATGCCGCTAAAATTGTCGCCTACCGGGAGGCCAATGGACCTTTTGCAAAGTCTGAAGACATCATGCAGGTTCCAGGAATCGGTACCAAGACTTTTGAAGTCAACAAAGACCGTATCATGGTCGACAAGAAAACCGCCAAGCAATAAAGGTCAGTTTGACAAGCGCCGTTGAGAGCTGAAAAAATTCAGCAAACACCAAACCAGCCGCCCGGTAGATGAATAATAACCAGGCGGCTGGTTCATTTTAATAGATATGAAAAAAGAAGGAGGGCTGCATGAGGGCTGTCGCCGATTTCCGTGAGAAGCCATCGGGTATTATCGATTTAATGATAGCCAGGGGTATCGACGTTCAGGTGAGACAAATTGCGCATGGGGACTTTATCCTCGATGGCGTCATCACCGTCGAACGGAAAACGGCAGGCGATTTTATCGTGTCGATCATCGATAGCCGGCTATTCAGGCAAGTGGCCAACTTGAAAAAGAACTGCGACCACCCGGTTCTACTCATCGAGGGCAATCCCTTCCGAACTGGATTGAAAATGAGTCGATCGGCTATCAGAGGGGCCTTGTTGAATGTCCAGACCGTGTGGAATGTTCCGGTTATATATTCGAGGTCAATAGAGGATTCAGTCGAACTGATGCAGGTGATGGCCAGTCAATTTAAAAAGATGGCCGCTGTCATGCCGCTGAGAGCAGGATACCGACCGCGTCGATTAAATACCAGACAACTCTACGTGCTGCAGGGCTTTCCGGGCGTCGGCCCAAATATGGCGAAACGGCTCTTGAATCATTTTGGATCCGTTGCCGCTGTGTTGGGTGCATCTTCGGAGAAACTGAAGGGCGTCAAAGGGGTCGGCCGTGTGACAGCAGAAACCATCCGAGAAGTGCTCGACGCTGAATGGTCTTTACCTTAATTTTTCAGCGCCCCGACCAGCAAGGGCGTTCGACATTGACGTCTGCCTTCAGTGCTGCGGGTAATGTGATGTTTTTATCAACAACAATTATCGTAACCGTTCACAGGGTTACAAGTTCCGATGCGCTTCAAACCAACTATTTGTAAGCGTTTACAGGGTGCTGCAGATGCAAGGCGTCGGGTGCGCAGACGTACATTTGTACTTCAAGTGCCTGACAACAAAGCATATGCGGTGCCCTGTGAACGCTTACCAAAAATCCATTCTTGATCTCACGTAATTTACGTGCTATTAAAAAGTTGTAAAGGAACGGACATCTTAAAGAGGACAAGCCTTATGAAACAGAACATCACGTTGAGCCTCGATAAAAATCTGATTAAAAAGGCCAAGATAATAGCAGCGCAGCGGCAGACATCGATCAGCAGAATGCTCAGTGAAGAACTGGAAAAGATTATCGTCGATTCTATGGAATATGACCGGGCGAAAAGACGGGCCTTGGATCATCTTGACAAAGGGTTCCATTTCGGCGGCAAAATCACTGTGTCAAGAGAGGAACTTCATGAGCGGTAAGGTTTTTTTAGACACAAACGTACTGATCTATGCTTACGATTCAGATGCCGGAGAGAAACACACGGTCGCCGCGGCTATCCTGCGAAATCTTTGGGAAACCGAAACCGGCATTGTCAGTGTCCAGGTACTTCAGGAATTCTATGTCAATGTGACCCGAAAAATTCCAAACCCTCTACCAAAACCTAAAGCAAGGGAAATTATTCAAAGTTACCGCGCATGGCCCATCGAATTGAACGATATCGAGACAATATTTGCTGCCTCCGAATTTGAAGAACGATATAAATTGTCCTTTTGGGATGCCTTGATAGTCGCGGCTGCGTGCAACGCAAACGCGGAAAAAATCCTCACCGAAGATCTCAATCACGGCCAGAGAATCGAGGGTGTTTTCATCGAAAACCCCTTTTCCCTCGCGTAATTCAGGCCGCTGTTCCCGTATATTTCCGGTTGAATTCAAAAGAAAATTAGATTGACAAATGGTCAAAAAAATGTTCAAAGGCTGAACGCTGAGCTTTGAACACTCTGATTTTACATCGATACCACATATTTTCACTCCTGACAGGTGGCAATCCCTTCTCATGTAACCCACCCGGCGGAGCCATGCCCGACGCTCACCTTTTTAGTTCTTAATTAGCTGATTTTAAAACAAATGAATCCTGTTGACATGCGCACGCTGCACCTTCTCGAAGAGATCGAAAAAAACCACTCCCCGAGCCAGCGGCAGCTCGCCCGGCACCTGGACATATCCCTTGGCCTGGTCAACTCGTTCATCAAACGGTTGGCTCATAAAGGATATTTCAAGGTCACCCACATCCCTAAAAACCGGGTCCGCTATATTCTCACACCTAAAGGTGCGGCCGAGAAAAGCCGTTTGACATATGAGTATATTAAACTGTCTTATGTATTTTTCAAAGACGCCCGTAAAAAAATGCAAAAACTGCTGAAGGATTTGGAATCACAGGGTGTAAAACGGGTCATATTTTTCGGAGCGACGGAATTGGCTGAAATCGCCTATCTGTCGCTGCAATATACGAATATAGAGCTGGCGGCCGTGTTGGACGATCTTAATGTCGGAAAAAGGTTTTTCGACCACATGGTTCAAGCCACCGGTCTCCTGGAATCGGCCATTTTCGACCGGATTCTATTAACAACATCCGAATTTCAGGACTCGATTCCAGACAGGCTGAAAAAGTTCGGCATCGCTGAAGATCGCGTCGTGATGCTGCATTGAATTTATTTCCAAGAGTTCTGGATAATACTCTTTGGAGTCTGCTACCGACGGCCCCAGTGACACTGAATGACAAGTCAACGGTGGCTCGAACCGATAAGACAATGCCGCAGTTTCTTTGCCATGCTGTTTAGACATAGCTTTTATTATTTGCTGGCGCGGGGTGTGCCGGGGCTTATCAATTTTGCCGCCCTTGCGGTTTATTCGCGCCTGCTGGTCCCCCATGAATTTGGACGTTATGCTTTAGTGCTGGCAGGCGTAGGGTTGGCCAATGTAATGGTCTTTCAGTGGTTAAACC
>JBATHN010000089.1:0-2454 GCA_049666885.1 Desulfobacterales bacterium | reverse complement strand
GCCCCACTGCGCATGCGGAGGGGTTCTTAAACCAAACACGGTTCTTTTCGGCGAACCATTGCCGCCCGATGCACTGGAAAAAGCCATCCGCGAATCGAGCACATGCCGGGTCATGCTGGTGATCGGCACTTCGGCCGTTGTCTATCCCGCGGCTCACCTTCCGGTGGTGGCAAAGCAGCACGGTGCAAAAGTTGTGGAAATCAATATTGAAAGGGCATTCCCGGATGCCGACCATGTCGTTCTTGAAAAAGCCGGAACAGCGATGGCACGCATTCTGGAAGCCATAAAAACCTTTTAAGGGGTTTAAATAGAGGGCTTCTTCGAACAGAAACAGGAGGCACCTTTGCTCTCGAAAGAAATGATTGGCAAGCAAAATATCGTTCTGTTCGACCGTGATCGCAACGGGATATTCATCCACAGAGACTGTCTGGTTAAACGGCCTTTCACCATCGGCGACCGGTTCAGCATTCACAAGGGCAGGCGCGAGCTGTTTTCGCTCAAGATCAAAAAAGACGACCAGGGCGATATTTTGCTGGACAAGAACGGAATTTTCATAAGCCGAAGCCCTCGGGTGGATATTCTTCTCGGCGGGATATATGAAGCGTTTGTTCTCGATCTTCCGAGCGACGATCCGGAGGTGATCATCCTCCGGCCGCGATAGACTTTAAGCCGCATATTTCTTAAATATTACAGAATGATATTCAGCCATGCGCTTAAATACCTTCGAAAAATACATCGTTCACCCGCTGTTTCGGCGCCTCCTCGACCACCCCCAGCAGGACCGGTTTACCCGGGCTCAATTTGCCGAAGCACTCGCACAAAACGGTTTCACCGTAACCGCCTCAGGCGAGTTCATTCAACTCTTCGCGTGGTTCATCGCGGACAAGCCGACTCCGGATGCCGCATGAAAGCTTAAAGGACTACCTTTCTATGGAACTCTTCGCCATCACCGATGACCTGATTGCCGACCTCCAGACGCTGCGTTTCGGTTCGCCGGTAACTCACGTTTACAATCCTCTGGTGTATGCCCGCAAGGCTTACGATGCCTATCTGCAACGCTATGCCGCGCCGCCGAAAGAAGTGGTGTTTGTAGGGATGAATCCCGGTCCATGGGGTATGGCCCAAACCGGTGTTCCGTTCGGCGAAGTTCATGCCGTGAAAAACTGGCTCGATATCGAGACGGAAGTCGGCGCTCCGGAAATCACCCATCCCAAAAAACCGGTAACGGGTTTTTCCTGCAGGAAAAGCGAGGTGAGCGGTAGACGTTTGTGGGGCTGGGCCAGGGCAACCTGCGGGTCACCGGAGATCTTTTTCGGGCGTTTTTTTGTGGCCAACTATTGTCCGCTGCTCTTTCTCGAAGCCAGCGGACGCAACCGCACACCCGACAATCTCAAGGCTGCCGAAAAAAAACCGCTGCTGAACGTTTGTGACCGGGCCTTGCGCCGGATGATCGCTTTCCTGAAACCGCGTTATGTCATCGGTATCGGAAATTTCGCCCGCGATCGTGCTCAGGAAACCCTGGAGGGGATGGGGCTTGTGGTCGGCCGCATCACCCACCCCAGCCCGGCCAATCCGAAAGCCAATCGCGGTTGGGAAAACATCGTGGAACAAGAGCTCGCCGCTATCGGTGTAAAGATCGAAGAGTAGATTTTTAAGGTGCAGGTAAACTTAGTTCGGAGTGGCGCACCGTTTTACGGTGGCCAGGAGTGATAGGCAAGCAACAGTGATGCTGGAATCGGCGATTTTTTCCATTTCTGGCACGACAAGAGGAAAGAGTGACCGCCGACGGCCAATCGCGCGTATCTTATTTTGTCTTGGTTTTACTCGGCTCGAGCACCGCTACTTTTTTGACAAACGCCAGGATTGTTTCCTTGAGTTTTTTGGGCGGCTTGACGAACCGCACGCCCATGCCCGGGTCTCCAGTCGACTCGGAATCGTTGACCCAGACGACTTTTGCGTTGACCGATACTTTTTCGACATTACCGATGGAAAAGGTCAATTGGGTGAGTTCCCCGACCGCCGGTGCGCTGTCGGTCTGGATGAACATGCCGTCGACCGAGATGTCTTTGCTGTATGATATGAGGTAGTCGCCTTCGTTGATAAAGTTGATCTCATATTTTCCCGGTACACGGATGCTGGACCTGCGGTCAGCCTTTGCCATTTTCAATCTCCTGTTTTGGATATGGAGGATAACGAAAAAAAATCGATTTCCTTTAAAAAGTTCTCGGTATTTGTTAGGAATTACGTCAGATAATGTCAAGAACAATATTTGCCTGCGGAGGTATTTATCAAATGTTTTTCGAACTCATCGAAAAAAGAAGAAGCATTCGGCAATTCACGAACGGCGCGATCGAAGCCGCCAAAATCGACCGGCTGAAGGAAGCGGCCTTGCGAGCCCCTTCTTCCCGGGGTTCAAACCACTGGGAATTTGTTTTCGTCACCGACCGCGACCTG
>JBATHN010000088.1:0-8784 GCA_049666885.1 Desulfobacterales bacterium | reverse complement strand
CCAGCGCCCGGTAATAGACGATGTTGTCGCGGATTTCGGGTTCCGGATAAATCGTGTCCACAGCACCTTTGAAAACGCGTCCCGGATAGGCATCCACCCGAAACTCCACCAGTTGCCCGGAATGCACTTGTCCGATATCGGTTTCATCCACGTAGGTCCACATTTCCAAGCGCGCCGGATCGATCACCGTAATCAGGTTGGCTACCTGCAAACCGGCCACGATGGTTTCGCCTTCCTGGGCCGTTACCTGGCTGACGACGCCGCTGATCGGGCTGTAGATCCGGGTATAGGATTTGCGGACGTCCAGGGCCGCCAGGGAGGCTTCGGCCTGCTTAACCGCAGCGCGCGCCTTGGCGGCCTCATCGGTGAACTCCCGCCGCAACCGCTCGAGGGTGGACTGTTTGACAGACACCTGGTTGGCTTCCACCTCGGCCTTCTGGTGAACGTCCTCGATGGTGTCTTTGGAAATGACGTTTCTGTCGGCCAGCTTCTGTTGACGCAGGTAGTTGTTGTACAGGTAATCTGCCCGGGCACGAGTGAGAATCAGGTCATGTCGGGCTTCCTTGATTCTCAGAGGATACGCCTGTTCCACCCGGTTCAGTTCGGCCTGAGCGGCTGCAAGCTTGGCACGGGCTTCGGTCGCCTGAGCCTCCAGCTCCCGGCTGTCTATCTGGGCCACCAACTGGTCCTTCTCCACCGGGTCACCGACCTTCACCATCATCTTGTCGATGGTACCGGTAGCGCGGGTGCCGATCTTGACGATCGCGCCCACCTGAGATTTTACGATTCCGGTCTGCTCGAGCACTTTGCGTACCGTGCCGCGCGTCACGGTTTCGGTAGCCAGAACGGTAATTTTTTTGTCCGCGGTGGAAGACGTCCACCAGAGACCAACACCAACGGCCACTGCCAGCAAAACAATCACCGCAATATTTTTTTTCATCATCGGCTTTCCGTTTTAGATGAAAATGCCACCCGCCGTGTGTAAAGTCTCTGTCTTTTATAGCAAATCATAAAGGCAAGCAAGCCCCGCCGATGGCAAGGGCTCTCAACTCGCCGATGGATCGCTTTACCATGAGAAATTTTAAATACCATATCGCATCCACTCGAAAAGGGAGTTGATGTTCAGAAGCACCTGTTGTATAAATAAATCTAAACTGATTCTCAATTTCAAGCTCTTCCTACACCGCCTTATTACTCCGAACAGATGCGACCATGCCGCAACCGATCATCCACCGACTCAAGGAACGTGTCATTGGTTAAAACGACTTTTTCATTTACCCCTGACCCTTTTCCCCTTACCAAAAACCTTATTTTATTTCAGGAGGTAAACCGATGAGTGACTATTTGATCGTGGTGGTCAATCGTGCCAGCGCCCGTTTTTTTAATCTCGAACCGGTTGAATTCCCCGAGTTTGAGTCCGGACCGCGGATGGTGACGCGCAAAGAACTCGACAACCCGGAGATAAATGATTTCCAGGAAATGGTGACCGACTCGAAAACCGGCCGTGGGACAGCTCCCCAAGGAGGTGGCGTCCACGGTTATGACGACAAACGGGATCAGCACCTGGATGAACTGCGGCGCCGTTTTGCGGTCAAGGTGCTCGACCAGATTCGGACAATCGTTAAAACCGAACGCGTGCGGACCGTCATTCTGGCGGCTTCGTCACGCATGCGGCGGTTTCTGTATCCCGACATTGAAACTCTTGGGCGGCAGGGTATCCGGGTTCACAAGCTTTCGAAGAACATGATCAATTTCGCACCGCAAAAGATTCATGCGTATCTGGCCCAGGAAGGGCTTGTCCCTCAAAAAAAACGTGTCCCGGCATGAATTATTTAGACAGATTAGCGGCTCTATCTACACCTTCGCTGTCCGGTTTTGCCTTAAAAAAAATCCGGAGGCGGGAAGGGCCTTCCCGGCTCCGGAACGGATTTTTTCCTGGATTGAAAAAGAAGACTTTCTAAATAATATCTGTGCATTACGCTCGTATTGGGGTCATCACAAGGGTAACCCGGCGGTTCACGGCCGCGGAACTCGAAATTGGCTGTGATTCGCCGAAGCCGATCGTCGTCAGGCGTTCCGGAACGACACCGCGCTGAATAAGCGCATCCCGCACGGCATTGGCGCGGCGTTCCGAAAGCGCCATGTTGTACGCTTCCGCGCCCGAGCTGTCGGTGTGGCCTTGAATCTGAATCATCGTCTGCGGATAGTCGTTGAAAACTTTGGCGACCCGGTCCAACTCGGCATAAGCGCCCGGTTTGAGCGTCGCTGAGTCGAAATCAAAAAACATGTCACTCTTGAAAGTCGCGGTCAAAACATCCTGGGATCGCTGGATCGACGCCTGATCGGCCGCCGTTGCAGCGGCCATTGCCTGCCGCAGCGCCTCTTCCTGCCGGTCCATATAAGCCCCGACCTGATTCCCCACCAGTCCACCGAGGGCCGCACCGGCCAGCCCCCCGATGATCACACCTGCGGTTCCATGACCCTTGCTGGCCACCGATCGACCGATGACGCCACCGACGACAGCGCCCGTTCCCGCGCCGATTGCGGTTCCTTTTTGCTGCTTCGTGTACGTGCCTTGAGATGCACAGGCCATCAAAAACAGTGAAGACAAAGCGATACAAAGCGTTTTTCGCATTCCGGGACTCCTTCTGTAGAAAATTTCAAGATTTAACTCATCGCCGAAGCATACTATTTTATTAAATAAGACGCTCAAAATCAAATATAAAAAAATCGACTGCATTAAATTATGCGCATCAGCGCAACCACGGCCGCTGAGCTGCCGACACCGAGAAGACGGTATAAAACCTGGAACCGATCACTTTACCGATTGATTCCATTGAACGAATACGGTAACGTGTTTTTTAATCCTCCAACCGTCAAGGTTTCAGGACCCGAAACCACCCTTAACGCGGGAGAATAAAATGGACCGATATGCCGAACCAACGCGGCAGGTTTATGAGGGTTGGGAAGAATTCTACAGTCGGTCGGTTGACGATAAACTCGATTCATTCCGGCAGAACGGCCGAATTTTCGACGTCATCTATGCCCAGCAGTTCGACCGGGAATTTCTGGATTATCTTTGCAGTCTGGCCGAAAAGATCAGGCTGCTGGCCAAAACGAAGATGGGGTTGGGCAAACTCAAACGCCTGTTGCAGCATAAACGGGCGATGCTCTATTTCGTGCAGCCGTCGACCCGGACGTTTCTTTCCTTTCAGAACGCCTGTTACACGCTGGGTCTGAGCGTTTCCGAAATTCGAGGCACAACGACGAGTTCGGAAGTCAAGGGAGAGTCGCAGGAAGATACGATCCGCACCTTTGCCAGCTATGTCGATTTGATCATCGCCCGCCACGCCGAAGCCGGATTTGCTGAAAAGACAGCCTGGGTGCTGAATCAGACCGAACGTCCGGTTCCGGTTCTGAACGGCGGCTCGGGACCGGACCAGCATCCCACCCAGGCACTATTGGACATATACACCTTGGAGCGGGAGTTTCGCAATCTCGGCGGTCTGGACGGTAAAAAGGTCGCCATGGTCGGCGACCTGAAGCGCGGCCGAACCGTGCGCTCCCTGAGTTATCTGATGAAGAACTACCGGGACGTCACCCTGTATTTCGTGGCGCCGAAAGTCTTCCGAATGCGGGAGGACATCAAAAGCTTTCTGACCAAACACGCCATTCGTTTTTACGAAACCGATGATTTCGAAAGCGTTATGCCGCTGGTGGATGCCATCTACTTGACCCGGATTCAAAACGAATACGCCGAACATCCCTCGAGCGAGACCGAGACCTACCCGGCGTTTCACTTCAAAACCAAACACTTGACCATGATCCAACCTCACTGCGCGCTGCTGCATCCCCTGCCCCGGCGTTACGAGATCGAAGTGGCCGTGGACAAGGATCCACGGGCGGCCTACTGGCGGCAGGAACGCTGCGGCATGTGGATCCGAGCCGCGCTGATCACCTACATCTTCAGGGTCGATCAGGTTATCCTGGACGAGTTTTCTTGATAACTGAACAAATGGAGCAACTCCATGGCTTACAATCTGCGAAACCGCCATTTTCTCAAACTGCTCGACTTTTCGCCTCAAGAAATCATGTTCCTTCTGGAACTTGCAACCGACCTCAAAAAAGCGACATATACCGGCACCGAGCAGCCGCGCCTGCAGGGTAAAAATATCGTTCTTATCTTCGAGAAGACCTCTACCCGCACCCGCTGCGCTTTCGAAACGGCCGCCTTCGACCAGGGAGCGCGGGTCACCTACATAGGGCCGACCGGTTCCCAGATGGGCGCCAAGGAGTCGATCAAGGACACGGCCCGAGTGCTGGGCCGCATGTATGACGGCATCGAGTATCGCGGGTTCGCACAGGAAAAAATAGAAATATTGGCCCGCCACGCCGGGGTGCCTGTCTGGAATGGACTGACCGACGAATTCCATCCAACCCAGGTCCTGGCGGATTTTTTAACCATGATCGAGCACAGCGACAAGCCGCTTCACCAGGTCAGATTCGCTTATCTGGGAGACGCGCGCAACAACATGGGCAACTCCCTGATGGTGGGTGCCGCCAAAATGGGAATGGATTTTCGCGCCGTAGCACCCGACAGGCTTCAGCCCGACCGGCAACTGACGGCCGGGGCCAGGAAGGTCGCCGGCCGGACCGGAGCAAAGATCACCGTCACCAGCGATATCGCCGGCGGCGTCAAGGACTGCGATTTCATTTGTACCGATGTGTGGGTCTCGATGGGCGAGCCGCCAGACGCCTGGGAGGAGCGCATCGGTTTACTGCAACCCTACCAGGTCAATTGGACGGTAATGGAAATGACCGGCAATCCAAAAGTAAAATTCATGCACTGCCTGCCGGCGTTTCACAACCGCGAAACCGTTGTGGGTGAGGAGATTCACCAGAAGTTCGGGCTGAGTGCCATGGAAGTCACCGAAGAGGTCTTCGAGTCGAGCGCCTCTGTCGTCTTCGACGAAGCCGAAAACCGGGTCCACACCATAAAAGCCGTCATGGTGGCAACCCTCGGTGGCTGAGAGATTGTCCTGTCGCGTCGGACACCTTAATAAGTGCTAATCTGCGATCGTTTTAGGCACTATTGGGTGTCCAATTCAAAAATGAGAATTTTTTTCACTGGGCAAGACCGCATCCCGCGTTTGGCGGGATCCAGCGGAAAAAAGGCCATTTATGGATAGACACTAATTAAAAACGTTCGGCGCTGAAGGTGTTGCACTGCCCGATATCCCCAGCTTCAATTCCCTGCCTGAACCAGTATACCCTTTGCGCGGAGCTGCCGTGGGTGAACGAATCCGGCGTGACATATCCCCTGGACCGTCGCTGCAAGCGGTCGTCGCCGATGGCGCTCGCGGCGTTGAGTGCCTCTTCGATGTCACCCTGCTCGAGGATCCGACGCGACCGGTCGGCGTGATAAGCCCAGACGCCGGCCAGGCAGTCGGCCTGTAGTTCGAGCAAGACTGAAAGACGGTTTCCTTGGTTCTCTCCGACCCGGCTCCGCAGGGTATCGACCTTGTCCGCAATCCCCAGAAGATTCTGGACGTGGTGTCCGATTTCGTGGGCAATCACATAGGCCTGGGCAAAGTCGCCCGGTGCACGAAAACGGTTCTTCAAATCCTCAAAAAAACTCAGGTCGATGTAGACCTTGTGGTCGCGAGGGCAGTAAAACGGCCCCACGACGGCCTGGGCATACCCGCACGCCGACTCGACTGCCCCTGAAAAAAGAACCAGAGACGGTTCCTGGTAAGACTGCCCCATTTGCCGGAAGAGGGTATGCCACGTGTCTTCCGTGTCGGCCAAAACGACCGATACGAACTCGGCCAGACGATCTTCTTCCGGCGAACCGGTGCGAGACTCAGCGGTCGGAGCCGTATTTCCACTTGGCTGTATGCCCGTGTTGACGACAACCGACGGATCGACTCCAAAATACAAGGCGACGAGAACCAACAGCAGAGCACCGATCCCTCCACCGGCCACGCCGCGCGACATTCTGACACCGCGCCGATCTTCAACGTTGTCGCTTCTGCGACCCCTCTCCCAGCGCATAACCCACCTTCAAAAGTTTACTGCTGTTTTTCTAAACCTAAAAATAAGTGCTGCCCGTTGCAACTCCGCCGATAGACGTTCACGATTTAATTTTAAGGGTAATACCGAAAGAGTGGCTGTCAATCCAGTGGTAGGGAGCGTGGTCGGTGGTCGAGCGCCTTCCAGCACCTCGCTTTCGATTATTTTGCCATTGCTTTCTGAATGCTGCCGAACTCACGGAGCCAGGGTTTCATCGAAGCAAAGAGAGCTGCGGCTTTTTGGGCATCGGCACGGTTCGAAAAACTGCCGTAAATGGCGATGTACACGGCCTGGTCTTTTTGTTTGGTTCGACAATAAGCATAGGTGCCCGGTTGGGTTTGTTTCTCGACCAGGTCTTTTGCCGCCTTTTCGCTGCTCAACGCCGCTAACTGAAGGGTAAAGTGTTTGGGGTTACGTTTTCTGATCCAACTGCTGTTTTCGACGCGCGCGAGTTTTCCGGTTGCAGCCGGAGGCTTTGAGCCGGACGCTGTGCTCCCGCGGGTGTTTAGCGGCACATCCGCCTCTGAAATCGGCGCCTCGCCCCCCAGGCATTCCACGACGGCCAGTTCGTCGCCTCGATTGACCTGCTGATATTTCTCCCAGAAGGCAGCGTCGATTTTTTTCTGTTCGGCCGGGACCCCCTTGCTGCGGTAGCGGTTCACTTGAGACGGCCCGCCATTGTACGCACTGTATGATGCACGGGCCAGGTTGGACAATCCGCCGGCCTTTTTATGCTCCTGCTGTTTCAAGGCGTAATTGACCATGAACTTGAACAGGATTTCGCCTCCGGCTCGGGCGTTGTAATTGATATCCCAACGCAGCTTGTTGCGGGAATAAAAGCCGCGCCATACCGTTTCGTTGATCTGCAACAAGCCGATGTCACCGGACTCGGAAACAAGGGGCACGATTTTGTTTTTCTGCACGACGTACTGACGCCAGCAGCTTTCCTGCCATGCGGCGGTGAGCATCAGTTTCCGGAAAACACGGGCGTGCTCGCCGGTGATCTTTGATGCTCGAATTCTGGCGTCAGCTTCCTCTACCAAGAGAAGCCGAATCTCACGCGTATAAGGCCCCAGTTCGTCTGCGCTTGGTACCCAGCGATTCAGTCGATCTCTCGCAGTTGCCGCGAAGGCCGACGGGATGAACTGCAGATTGAAACCCTGAGATTTTTTCCGCGGACCGATTTTTTCGGGAATTCCCAAATCGAAAAGATGTTGAATTTCCGGATCGATTTCGTCTATAAATTGGAGCGGATCGAGGCTCGGATTGTTGTTCAGCAATCGGGCCAGACGTCTCAGACCGTCGATAGATATGTCCAGTCCGGCCCCGGGGCCGAGCCGATCCAGTGCCATGAGGGCGTCGGCCGCTGTCATGAACGATAAAAAAGGTACCGGATTCTGCTCAGGCGCTTGAAGGCTGATCTCGCGCATCACCGGTTCCAGCCGTTCCCAGCTGCGGACAAACAGTTTCTTCACCGGGTCGGTGCCGCTGTCGGCGTCCGAAACGAGAACGGCCTTTATTTCGTAACGCGCATCCAAAAGTATCTCCAACAGGGCGGAACGAAGTGCTTCCGATTGGGTGGCAGCTGCCGCCTGCTTGACGACAAAGGTCAGAAAAGCATCCCAGGCTCGGCAGGTTTGTTCCAGTTGCTCCATTTCAACGGCATTCAGCGCCGGCTCCGGCCCTGCTTGAGGATTTTTGTCGACGTCGATGGTCAGGCGAACGTCCAGCCCGTCGGGCCGCACCGAAATGTGACCGATTCGTAGACTGTCGACCATAACGGACAACCGGTCGGCTGAATAACGCGGCAACACAGAGGGCAGCCATTCTTTCAACCGATCGACTTCGGGACTCAGATCTATCCTGAATCTGCTCAACGCCTGATGCAATCGCTCTTCGGATGCCTGGAGCATGGGAGCGCCGGACAGCCGATGGCCCTGTTGGTCGTAGAGCTCGGCCGTCTGCAACTTGAACTCCGCCGACAACGGCTGACCATCAAGCAGTACCGGCTTGCCTTTGACAACGGTTCGTCCCTTCCAATAGCCAATGGTAGCGCAGCCGTCAGTGGTATTGAGGCCGATGGTCGCAAGCGTGGCGGCCTCCACCCGCAGCAATTGGCCTTCGGCGGAGAGATGCGGTTCAGAGTACGTAACAAAGGCGCAACCGGTGTCATCCAGCCCATATCGGGCCGTGTTATCCGGCCCTTTGAACATCTCCCGTACGACGAGAAACCGAAGTTGCGGGTAAGTAAGGAATATGGGGATGGCAACCGTTTCGGAAAGCGCCGGCAACGGTATGAGAATCAGGACCGACAGCAGAACAGTGTGAAGAATCCGAGTCAGGGGTGTTGGCATGCGTCCTCCATCGACCACTCGATCGCAACCTTTCCGGACCGCTATCGGATACCGAAAGGACATTCAGGGGAGAGACATACGGCAGGTCTCTCTTACCAAGCGCAGGCACCACTTGTAAAGCCTGGGAAGGATTTGCGCATATCACAGGTAAAGACGGGCGCGGACGCCGAAGCGCCCTTTCCCGGAGATACAGGAGGGTCAGTCTTGAAATTGAAAAATCGGATAAACCACTGCGTAGGCGACCCCAAAAGGTGTACGGTGTCAGTGCGAATGATTTGAAACCGATACTTGTATATTTGGTAAAATCACGTTAAAAAAAACTCCTGGATTGTAAAATGGCTTTTTTCCCTTTATCCCA
>JBATHN010000087.1:0-1829 GCA_049666885.1 Desulfobacterales bacterium | reverse complement strand
CACCAACTCGATCTCACTTATTTTCCATTTCTGATCGTACCAAACCTGTGTTGGGCCATAAATTCTCCAAAGTACGTGCCAGCTTCTACCTGATATGGTTTGTAACCAGTTCACCTTGCCTTCCGGTTTTTCAGGACTAAAATAAATATCAAATGAACCGTCAGCATTTTGAATGACTGCTTTGTCTTTACTTGTTACGCCCGGGAAAGCCTGGTCGGTCTGCAATAGCGAACGGGTCTGCATATCATAGATGGTTACATCCCAAAAGTTAGTTGCAGGAACGTCGGGCAGGATATGCAGTTTATAGGTTTTGCTTCCATCAAATCGTCGACCTTCCGAGTCACGAAGTCCTTCCAGATATTGTGAGCCATTGCCTACCGGAGGTTTCACCATAGCTGGTGTAATTCCTGTGGCATAAAAATGGAAACGCTCACGCTCATTAATTAATCGAACGCCATTTCGCATAAACTCATAGCTTCCGCCGGCAAAACCAGGTTCCCAAGTTTTACTTCCAGGGTATGCAGCAAAACTTTCATCGCGGGCATTCCACTGGATAACTCTCTGGGTAGCGTTACCCACATTTGCGGCATCATCAAGGATTGCTTTCATGCGTGCATCAGGTGCAAAAGGTTTTCCCTTTTCAATTCCAATTGAAGCAAGAATCCCTAATATTTCCGGACTAAAAGCCGAATTAGGTTCTTCCTGAACCACTTGATTGACTTCGGCAAAAAATTCACCAGTCGAAGCATGAAGGGTATTGATAAACTTACCATTCAGGTCCACCCAATTAACCTCTTTTGGAGCATCTCCCAAAGGATAGAGGCGAAAATGATCCTTCATGTTTTTAACAATCGGTTCGGCGTTGAAATCGGTCATGAAACCACGTATTGCCAGCCAATGGCCATAGGTTTTGGATTGTTTAACGATGTATCCCTCGGGGATATCACCCTTGTAATCAGGTGGTAGAAGAAGATACTTTCCGCCTTTACCTTTATCATCTCCCGCATTACCAAAATCACATAGATAGCGGAACCAGAAATCATCTACGATCCCAAGCACATTGGGTGGCGTCTCCATCACCATGGGGCCATCTTTCAAATCGACCCACATAAAGCCATAAATCACGGTCGTATTCCCTGTAAGAAGAAGCCCTCTTGGATCCAGGCGGCCATTCCAATAGATCATGGTTTCATTGTCCGGTCCAAAATCGCGGATACCTCTACGGAACCCTACCAGCGAAGCCGCAGGTGTCGTCATAATCATAGCTTCCACGGCCCGAACAAAATCAAGGTTGTCCCAAACCTTTTTGGCTGTTTCTTCCGTAGGAAATCCGTCATTAAATTCCAGCGTGCCAATGCTTGTCTCCATCTTGTCCGGTGTAATGACATTGGCCGGGATGTCGGTGGTCATTTTGTATTTGGGCGGTGTGGCCCAGGCGTTCGCCGCCAAGCAGGTGGCCAACAGTGCGGCCAGAGCAAGAGATAATAAGCTTTTTTTCTTCATTTTAGTTCTCCTTCTGAGTTGGGTTCACGGTTCAGGGTTGAAGGAACAAAAGATTGACGCCCAATCCCGCCATGGCGGGAAACTTTCAACGTTCAACTTCCAAGTCGGATCTTGCTTCGCTTCTTAATTATTCTTTTCGTTTCCCGCCATGGCAGGATTGGATATTGAATCTTGAGCGTTGGATGTTCAGTTTTTTTATCCCCAGTACTCCATTATTCCTCCACTCCAATACTGTACTGCTCCCTTTCAACATCACTTGATTCCTGCTCATAACGGAATTGCCAGAGTGAGCCAAGCGTTCCAGCCTTCCGGACGGTTCTTGGCCC
>JBATHN010000086.1:0-1556 GCA_049666885.1 Desulfobacterales bacterium | reverse complement strand
GCGCCGCATCGTCGAAACACGCCGGCGCTTGCGGGACGAGTTCGGTCCATCGGGGGTCCAGTCGCCCGCTTTGCGGCGTGCGGTCTTCGGCCGTGCGGACGATGCCCCCCGAATTTTCGATTTCCTCCGGTGTGAAGAAGCCGGCACAGCCGCCGGTCATGCTGATCAAGGGCTGGTTGTCGATCGTGCCCTCGAAGCCGAAGAAGAACAGCCAGGTCTCTCCCTGGCGGATGAATTTTTCGATTTCGATCCGATAACGGATGGTTTCACCGGGAGACGGCAGGTCCCGATGGAAGATCACGCCGGCATCGAGCAACCGGTAGACCCGCCGGCCCTTTACGGCCAGGTCGATGCCTAAATAGGCGCACAGGAAGAGATCGGCCTGCCCGGCTTCGACGGCAATGCACACCGGTGCCCGGTCGCCGTCGAGGTACCACGCGTTTGGCCGCACGTCGTGTTCGGTAACCAGATGCCCCGCGGTGAGGCTGCATGGTTGTCCCTCAATGGAAACGATGCGATCCACCAGCATCAGCGGTTCGCCAGGCAGCCGGACCCGGGTAGGGTAGGTGTCGACCGCGGCAAAATCAGGGCCCAGGACGTTCGCGACCCTGCCGGTGGCGAACTCCAGACACTGGTCACGGGTAAAGGCTATCGAATCGGATCGGGTGCCGGCGGGCGGATGTGACGGAAGAGTCGGCCGGGACCTGCGTCCGCTGGTGCCGCCTTGGACCAGGGCTTCCATCAACCGGATCTGGGAGGCTGCGTTTTCTCCGTAAGCCTGGCTGAGCTCTTTTGAAAAATCGAGGAACCGGCTATGGGCTGCGGCGGTGGCGGCCGCGCTGAGGTTGAAGGCCTCGATCAATTGACTTTGGGGGACTGACGGGTTCGGCAAAACCGGTCTCTTTCGAAACGGTTGAGCCGGCTCATCGATGTCGGCTATCGGCCCACGCGCAGTCGAATCGTAATCCTCCGGCGGGCGGGGTTTCGGCTGATGATCGGGAGCCGGTGCATGGGCAGCCAAGACTGTTGCGCGCGGCGGCACGGCGACCGACACCGGCGTCGGGGTGCTCCCAACAGGGGGAGGTGCTGCCTGGACGGCGCTATCCATAGAAGGGCCGATAAAGGTTGGAACGCGACTGCCGACGGGGATCTGGATGATCTGACTCGTGGTCGGCTTGGCATCCGAAGAGAGCGTCAATGGTTGGACATCGTCCGGAAAAAGGTCTTTAAGGTCGACCGGTACCCTGTTGGCGATCAGGGTCCCCAGACATTTCAGCACCGCAACGACCCCACCTGTACCGCGTGTGTCTGCTGATACAGCCAGGTGGGGGCGACCGTCCAAAATACGGCCGATCATCCGGCTGCAGGTTGCGCCCGGGCCCAGTTCCAGAAACACACGCACACCATCGCGGTAAGCCTGTTCGACGGTTTGGGGAAAGTCGAAACCATTGAGGGCCTGGCCGAGGATGGCGGCGGCGGTACTTTCCCTGGTCGGTGCGTAAGCCCGACCGGCGGCACAGCTGTAAAAGCGAACATCCGGAACCGATGTGGTCTGA
>JBATHN010000085.1:0-6456 GCA_049666885.1 Desulfobacterales bacterium | reverse complement strand
GAGGTCGGCCGAAAGACGTCCTTTGCTTCAAATAGGCGATCATTGCCTGGTGGGCGGCTTCTTTCAAGACGGGATCCTGAATGCCGAGCAGCCAGGATCTTCTCCTCTCGATAAGGACCCACAAAAGCCCGATGACTGTCAAACCGGTGTATAAGATGACGTGGAGTGCCGTTTCCAGCCGAATCGGCAGCAGGATGCTGAGCAACAGTACAACCGAAACGACCGACATCAGTTGGGTTCGAATGATGTCCGAGATATGATTTTGACGCCGAATCGTCCAAAGATAGAAATCGGACTTTTTCCTGCTCCAGAATGTTTCGCCACGACTCAGGATTTGCATGACATTCCCCCTTGTAAATCACAATCCGGAACTTCTAAGGTTAACTTAACTATACATTGAAAACTGTCAATCACTGTGACTGAATGCCAACCAGGAGTAAGTGAAACGACGTGGCACGCATCGAGTTGAACCTGCCCGAGACCTTTTCTTTCTCTACCGATGTTCGCGTGCGTATCAGCGACATCAATTACGGCAACCATCTCGGCAATGACGCCCTTCTGTCATTGGTCCACGAAGCCAGGTTGCAGTTCCTGCAGAGCCGGGGATTCTCGGAAGTGGACATCGACGGATGCGGATTGATCCTGACTGATGCCGTCATCGTGTATAAATCGCAGGGATTTCACGGCAACCTGTTGTCCATTTTTGCAGACGTGGGTGATTTCAACAAATACGGCTGTGACTTTTTTTACAAAGTCGTTCAAAAAAACGGGGGTAAGGAAGTGGCCCGTGCCAAAACGGGAATTGTATTTTTTGACTACAACCGTCAAAAGATGATGCCCGTGCCGACGTCTTTTCTGAACGCATTCAGGAAAACAAACTTTGCAGTTTGACGCCTGTTGGACCCGTGAGGGGCAAAATACCCGTAATCCTTTACCGGAAGGAGGACAATATGACCGTAACGCTTACCTGGTATAGCCACGCCTGTTTCCTGATCGACACAGGAGATGAAAAACTGCTGACCGATCCATTTCTGACCGGAAATCCGTTGGCCCCGGTTACGGCCGATAGTGTTGTCGCGGACTACATCCTGGTGTCTCACGGCCACGGCGACCACGTTGGCGATACCGTCGCAATCGCCCGGCGAACCGGTGCCACCGTGATTGCCAACTTTGAAATACAGAACTGGCTTGCGGGGCAGGGGGTGGATAACGGGCATCCTCAGCACATCGGCGGTGGTTTCGACTACCCCTGGGGACGTGTCAAGCTGACGATGGCCCAGCACGGATCGGCGTTGCCCGATGGGAGTTACGGCGGCAACCCGTGCGGATTTCTTTTCTACATCCAGGGCAAGAAAATATATCACGCCTGTGACACAGGCCTTTTTTACGACATGAAACTCATCGGAGAAGAGGGGATCGATCTGGCCATTCTGCCCATTGGTGACAACTTTACAATGGGCCCGGTCGACGCCTTGAGGGCCGTCAAGTTGATCGAACCGGCCCGGGTGGTGCCGATACATTACAATACCTTCGACATCATCAAGCAGGACCCGGACGACTGGGCTGAAAAAGTGCGCGGAGAAACGAAAGCCACCGTGACGGTCATGAAGCCCGGCGACACGATTGAGCTCTGACCGCAGATGATCTTGAGGGCTGATACACCAGGAGACAAACGCTATGGATTTGATGGCTGAAGACCGGTGCCTTGACGATCATCACCGACGCCGTGCAAACTGGAAAAACGGATATTCTGAGCAATTTTACGGTTGAGCCGCTCCTGGGGGGTAGAGAAAAGGCACCTGAATCCTTTCGCGGTCTGCCTGCGGGATTCCTCTACGAAGTAGTCGAGCACCAGCAGATCCTTCACCACTTCTCGGCCGACGCGGCGGGCGGCTTCTATGCGGGCGAGAACGGCAACAATACCGTAAAGGTGAAGACTGAGGGTGGCGATTCGGCGCAGCAGGAACTCTTTTGCATAGATTTTCTTGCCATAGATCAGCGTGGCGACATGAACCATCACGCTTATCCATCGGGCGTTCGAAGCGGCTTCGCGCAAGGCCCGGTCCATATTTTTCTGGTTGAAGTGCAACCGCCAGCGGGGGCGGCCGAAAAGGCTTTTGACTAGAAAAGAGATTTGGGCGCCTTTCGAATGGGACACGGCTTGCAAGCGTTTGACCAATCGGCGAATCATATAGAGCGCCGGATAAATTGAATGTATTTCGGTCGTTCCTTCGAAGATCGTGGTGACCCTGAAATCCCGCATCCGCATCTCATATGGCTGAGTGGCCAGATAGCCCGCTCCGCCGGCTACTTGAAGTGCGTCATAGAGGGTGTCCCAGGCCCGGGTGGTACCGAAGAGTTTGCAGTGGGAACTTTCGATGGCCACTGAGGCGAGAGGATCATCTTTCAGCATATCGGCGGTGAAAGCCGTCATGGCCGACGCCACGTACCCGTTGACGCTTGCCCTGACCATTTTTTCCTGGATCAGCTCGAAGCTGTCGATCGGGACGCCGAACTGCTTCCGGGTGGCGGATCTTTTTTTCATGTCACTAAGTGACTGTATGATCGTTCCGGCGGACCCGGCCCCTAATGCAATGCGTCCGTGATTGAGGATCGTCATGGCGATCTTGAACCCGTCGCCCGGTTTTCCCAGAAGATTTTCGCGCGGCACGTGCACGTTTTTGAACTGAATGGTGGCGGTCGAGCTGGCTTTGAGACCCATTTTGGGCATATCCTTGCCGATGGTGACACCCTGCCAGCCCGTTTCGACGATAAAGGCCCCCATGAAGCCGGCCATTGAAGGATCCATCTGCGCAAATACGGTCAGTCCCCCGGCATAGTTGGCGTTTGTGATGTAGGATTTCTGCCCGTTGAGGATGTAGTGCCGACCATCGGGAGAGAGAACGGCGGTGGTTTCAATGCTTTTGGCATCCGAACCGTGCCGTGGTTCGGTCAGCGCATACGAGAATATCATTTCTCCGGATGCAGCCGGTTTGAGATATTTTTCTTTCTGAGCCTCGGTTCCGAAGAGTAAAATGCCCTTGGTGCCGATCGACAGGTGTGCCAGGGCCGTGAAACCGAGCGATATATTCTGGGCAACGATCTCCTCGGTTACTCTCAGGTAGCGTTGCAGGCTGAGTCCCATTCCGCCATACGCCGCCGGAATGTTGAGACCGAAGAAACCGATCTGTCTCAGCCGTTTCATTGCCGCTTCCGGTATGACACCCATTTTGTCCAACTCGGCTGCCGGGAATTCCGTATGAATTTCCTGAAATCGGCGGATCACCGCAAGCGTTTTTTTGTCCGCAGCGGGATCGATAAAGTTTCGCACCCGTCCAACATCGAGAACACCGAAGATCGCATTGATCAAAAAGGTATCATCCTGCATACCAAACTCCTGTCATCGTGCCGCTTATCACCGTTTAGGGTTCACGGAAAAATGTGAGAAAACGAAACCATAAGAAAAGATGCCGTTCGTAAATGACCAATAAAATAATTCGTTGAGCCACGGCTGTAAACAGCCCCCTGCGGAAAGAAGATTGCGGGGAGTTTGTTCCGGTGCTATAAAATTCAAAAACTGATGTTCCTGACGATGGTGCCATTTCCCCAAGAGATTCGGTCTTCAGATGAGGGCCTTCGGGCTTTGGGTGACAGGCACACGGCAGTGACCGTGAACGACAGCGACCGCGCAAAATCACTCAGCGGCCGTCAATGAGGAGGTTTTATGCCAAGGAAAAAGTCAGACAAGCTGGAACCGGTCGGAAAGCGAATAAAAAAAGCACGGCTAGCCAAAAAAGTTACCTTCGACCGGCTGGCAAACGAAACCGGCTTCTCGGTCGACTACCTGAAAGAGATCGAATCCGGCAAAGAGATTCCACCGGTCGGTGCGCTGCTGCAAATATCACGTGCACTCGAACTCGACGCCGGTTTTCTGCTGCGGGAAGAGGAAGCCAATCTGAAAAAGCGTATCAAGGCGTTCACCAAAAGAACCGAGAACTATGCCTATACGACGCTGACGCCCGGGGCGGAAAACAAACACCTGAAGGCTTTCAAAGTTACTGTCGACGCCCAGCAGGACCACAAGGGCGTCGGCTACCAGCACGAGGGTGAGGAGTTTGTCTACGTGTTGAAAGGCGATATGGAGATCATCGTCGGCGATCACGTCAACCGGCTGAAAACCGGCGATTCTCTGCATTTCAACTCGGGGATCCGGCACAAGATGCGCAATGTCGGCAAGGAAAATGCCGAACTCATTGTGGTCGTTTACGGCCACTGAAGCCGGACGATCGTGCGGAAATTCTCTGGTGAGAGCTTTTGAGTAAATCGTGTGTGAACCCTAAGCGGGTTCCACCGACAGGGGAGGGTCTGGTCTATGTCGATACAGCTCACCGATGAGCAGCTGATGATTCAGTCGATGGTTCGGGATTTTGCTCGGGAAGTCTTAGCCCCCACAGCCGCCGAAAGAGACAAAAACAAGGCTTTCCCGGCCGAAAACCTGAAAAGGCTGGCCGAGCTCGGTTTCATGGGAATGATGGTGCCGCCGGAATACAACGGTTCGGGTGCCGACACCGTGAGCTATGTCTTGGCACTTGCCGAGGTGGCCTACGCTTGTGCCGCCACCGCGGTGGTCATGTCGGTGCACAACTCAATCGTCTGCGAGAGTATTCTACGTTACGGCAGTGAGGCGCAGAAACAGCAGTGGCTCAAGCGCCTGGCCGCAGGCGAGCTCCTGGGGGCTTTTGCATTGACCGAACCCCATGCCGGATCAGACCCCCTTCGCCAGAGCACCAAGGCCGTCCGCGACGGTGCTCATTACGTGTTGAACGGCACCAAACGCTTCATTACCACCGCAAAGAACGCCGGTTTGATCATCGTTACCGCCAAGACCGACGAGGCCGCCCGGCATCGCGGCATCAGCGCCTTCATCGTACCGCAGGGCGCGGCCGGTCTTACCGTCGGCCATCTGGAGGACAAGATGGGCCTGCGCGCCTCGGACACCGCCGACTTGATCTTCGAGGATTGCCGGGTCCCGGCCGAAAACCTGCTGGGAAGCGAAGGCGAGGGGTTCAAAATCGCCATGACGGCTCTCGATGGCGGGCGTATCGGCATCGCGGCCCAGTCCGTCGGAGTGGCCCAGGCGGCACTGGATGCTGCCGTTCAATACGCCAAGGAGCGTGAACAATTCGGTCAGAGTATATCCAAGTTTCAGGGGCTGCGCTGGATCGTAGCCGACATGGCTACCGAGATCGAGGCCGGCCGGCAGTTGATGCTCTCGGCGGCGGCCATGAAAGATCGCGGCGTTAATTTCAGCATGCAGGCCTCGATGGCCAAGCTCTACGCCTCCGAAATGGTCAACCGCGTGACGGCCCGAGCGGTCCAGATGCACGGCGGGTATGGATTTATCCGCGAATACCCGGTTGAACGGTTTTACCGTGACGCACGGGTTTTCACGATTTATGAGGGCACCTCAGAAATTCAGCGCATCGTCATATCCAACCACATTTTCCAGGACAAGCGCACCCCTTAGGGCTCGCGAAAAATATGTTTATGATTTTGGACGTTGAGGCGCACGGCCGGCAAGGTGCCCAGTTTGATCGAAGAGGAAACGATGACGTTTCGGTGAAAAATTCCAAATCGCAACTTTCAAATAACAAACCTGTTTGGGTCATTGGATATTGACATTTGGGATTTCATTGGAATTTACCATTTCTGAATACCTCAATACCCGGTATGGTGTCTCTATTGGGTATCGTACCGTTAAGTTTCATATGAGGTAACCTCGAATGCGCCGGGGTAGAATGATTCGGATTCGGTCAACAGCAGCCAGCGCTGCTGCAGGGATACGTCCGCAAAACCGATGGTCAGGTATTCGGCGGCCTGCGGGAGGAATAAATCCTGCCAAGCCTTCAAATGCGCTGCCGAGCAAGGGGAATCGACGAGAAGGCCGTCCAGTTCCGCAAGCCGCTGAAGATCGGAGAGTACCGGCAGTTTCGGTTGGTCCCACCAGAAGACCTGCCGTTGCATATCACCGGTGAATCGCGGCGGTCGCCGCCGCGTGACGAGGGTGAAGAGGACGCTGCGGTTTCCGGGTGCCGGAAACAGGTAACGGAGTTCGAGATCGAGAAAATGCGGGCGTTTTAATCGAATGGCCTCGAGCAGCCTGTCGGTGTTTGGCACGTCTCGTGGTTCGATGAAGACGACCTCTAATGGCGTGAACGGGTTGACGCTGGTCAGAATATCGAGTGCTCGGGCCGTGAAGGCCGCATCGTTCACGTTTGGGCCGATAAAGACCTGATAGGGATGGGTCAATATTTGGGCCAACTCCTGGAGTTCGGACATCGGCCGGACAGATTCCAGGATCAACTTCGAGAGCCGGAGGCGGTTTCCCAGGCGAACATAGTGGTCCGGGGTCAGCCGGTCGACGGCCTTGCGGGGATTGCGCCAGGCAATGTCCAG
>JBATHN010000084.1:0-1669 GCA_049666885.1 Desulfobacterales bacterium | reverse complement strand
GCGGGTGAATTCGAGCAGTTCTTTGACCGTTTCTTTGCAGCGCTCGGCATCGCAGAGCACCCGTCCCAGGTCTTCGCGGACGCCATCCTCCAGGTTGTAGTCTTCGAGCACCAGTTTGGTAAAAAGCGTGATGCCGCCAAGGGGATTGTTGAGCTGGTGGGCCACTCCGGCGGCCAGTTTGCCGAGTGAGGCCATCTTTTCGGACTGCAGAAGCTGCAGCTGCGTTTTTTCAAGTTCTTCCTTCATCTGCTTGATTTCGCGCATGTCGTGAAAAAAGCCGATGGTGGCAATCTCCCGGTCGTCCTCGTATACGATGGCCGCGTTGAGATTGATGGGGATGCGTTCGCCGTCTTTACTGAGCACATCCGTCTCGTAGGATCGCAGTTTGCCCGGTCCACCGTATTGCTCACTGCGCAGTTTTTTCATGACATCGAGTTCAAGCCGATCGGGATAGATGTCGCGAATGTTCAGACTCTCGAGCGCCTCTTCAATACTGTAACCGAATATTTCGGAGGCCATTTCGTTGAAAATCAGGATTTTCCCTTTTTTATCGGCGGCAATAACGCCGTCCACTGCACTGAGGATCAGGTTGCGCAGCAGCGCGTTGGAGCTCTGCAGTTTATCCTCGATCTGACCCCTGGTCGGCAGGTCGAAGTCCATGCTCACGAAAGCTTCTATTTTATCGCCGGCGTAAATGGGGTAGGCATAGAAACACGGCATCTTCTCGAGATTGGCGGAATCTTCAGGTTTCGTCTGAAGAGAGGGACGCCCTGTTTGGCTTGATTTTCGCACGGCGCAGTTTTCGCAAGGCTGCGGGCGATCATAAAATACCCTGTGACACAGTTGCCCGACGATGTCGGTGTTTTCATCGGTGTCCGACTGGCAGTTGGTCGCCAGTATTCTAAAATCCGGCGAAACGACAATCAGGCGCTTCTTAAAGGCTTCGATCGCCTTTAATAAATATTCGCGTTCTTTTTCCGAATGCATGATGCCCTCTGAGGGAAAAGCTACGTCAACAGGGAAGCCTGAAGAACCGACAAGCGGTTCGTCCATTCAATCGTCAGAAAGAAATATAGGCACAAACGTGAGAACCAGGGTTCAGTTGGGAGTTCATCAGACGCGGATCGTATCATAGCGATATGATACCCAATAAGCCATAACCACTTTGAAAATGCAATTAAATAATAAAATCGTCAGGCTGTTCTATTCGCCGATAAGCTTCACCAGAACACGCTTGCGGCGTCGTCCGTCGAATTCACCATAGAATATCCGTTCCCAAGTGCCGAAGTCGAGCCGGCCTTCGGTGACGGCCACGACCACTTCACGACCCATAACCTGGCGTTTCATGTGGGCATCGGCATTGTCTTCCCCCACGTTGTGACGGTACTGCGAAACCGGTTCGTGTGGGGCCAGCCTCTCGAGCCAAACTTCGTAGTCATGATGCAGTCCCGGCTCGTCGTCATTGATGAAGACGGAGGCGGTGATGTGCATGGCATTGACCAGACAGAGGCCTTCTTTGATGCCGCTCTCCTTAAGGCACCGTTCCACCTGGGGGGTGATGTTGATGAAGGCCCGCCGGGTGGGGACTTCGAACCATAACTCCTTGCGATAGCTTTTCATACTGCTCCTCCGATGATCACTTTTACCCCAACATTGCAACTTTAGTGCT
>JBATHN010000083.1:0-4575 GCA_049666885.1 Desulfobacterales bacterium | reverse complement strand
GGCCACAGTGCCGGAGCAGGGGGCGAAGCGGTATCTCCGACCGGCGGTACGGCCCTCGTCACCGGGCTGCGGTTCTGGTCGAATCCGAACTACACCCGCCTGGTGATCGACACCGACCGGGAAACGGGCTTCGATTACAACCTGCTGAAAAAAGATCCGTCCACTCACAAGCCGCAGCGTCTGTACGTGGATCTGCGCAACAGCCGACTGGGAAAGGACCTCGACAAGATCATCACCATCAACGACGATCTGCTCAAACTGGCCCGCGCAGGGCAGTACACCCCCGACTCGGTGCGGGTGGTGGTCGACATCAAGTCTCTCGAAAGCTACGAGGTATTTTCATTAAAAGAACCCTTCCGGATCGTCATGGACCTCAAAGGCGGCGGAGGTGCGTCCGCAACCCAATCACCGCGGCCGGTCAATCGCGCGATAGCGAAGATAGACCCCAAAGCCTCCACGGGTGACATCGCCCGCCAGCTCTCGCTGGGCGTACGCCGGATCGTGATCGATCCGGGACACGGCGGCAAGGATTACGGTGCGCCGGGCTATCTCAAGGGTGTTCACGAAAAACAGATCGTGCTGCAGATTGCCAAGCGGTTGGCCGCGAAATTAAAAAATGAGCTGCACTGTGAGGTTCTCTTGACCCGCAGCAGCGACCAATATTTGACCCTCGAGGAACGTACCGCCTTCGCCAATACCAAAAATGCGGACCTGTTCATCTCGATTCACACCAACGCCAGCCGGAACCAGAGGGCTTTCGGGATTTCGACCTACTTCCTCAACCTGGCCGACGACGACGAATCCAAGCGCGTGGCCGCCATGGAAAACGCCACCTCGACCAACAACATCAGCGATCTGGAAAAGATTCTTTTCTCTCTGATGCACTACTCCAAGATCAACGAGTCGAGCCGGCTGGCCACCACCGTTCAGGACACCCTGACCACCCACCTCAAGCGCAAGAAATACTCTCAGATTAAAAGCAAGGGCGTCAAACAAGCCCCGTTCTACGTATTGTTGGGGGCCCAGATGCCGTCGATACTGGTTGAGACCTCTTTTATCAGCAACCCACGCGAGTGCAAGCGCCTGGTGAACCCGAAATACCAGGACCGCCTATGCGAGGGCATCGTTCTGGGCGTCAAGAAGTACATCAAGGATACCAATCCGACCGCCTTCGTAGATGAACGACCGACGGGCGGTTCCAAAGGATAGTGTCTATAGGCTTTAAGATAAAGGTTTTTGGCAAGGCCAGAGGGAGAAGGCTGTATTGTAATACGCCGACGACCGAGAACACAGTTCAAAACCTCTATCTTAAATCCTATAATTACACTTAAATTGTTTTATCCATAATCCCGGCGCCAAAAAATCCTTTTCTCCGCCTCGAAAGACGACAGCCTGGAGAGGCATGAGCCGACACCGCGATGCCTGAAGCCTGCAAGCGGCCGCTGACCGGCCCGGCCTTCAACCCTTACTTTGCGCTGGTTGTGGGTGTGCTGGCCGTTTCGACCGGCGCCATTTTCGTTCGGCTGGCAACCGATGCGCCGGCCCTGGTGATAGCCGCCTACCGGGTGGGTCTGGCCAGTGCCGTCATCGTGCCGTTGGCCTGGTTTAAAGTGCGGGCCGAACTCCTGTCGCTTTCCCGACGCGAGCTCGCCCTGGCCGGTCTGTCTGGATTTTTTCTGGCCCTCCACTTCGGCACCTGGATTTCTTCTCTCGGCTACACCTCGGTGGCCAACAGTGTCGTGCTGGTCAATACCAATCCACTGTGGGTCGGTCTGTTTACCCCGCTGATAACCGGCGAACGGATCAAACCGGCCGTGGCGTTGGGTATTCTTATCAGTGTCGCCGGCGGCATTATTATCGGCATCGGTGATTTTGCCACCGGCGGAAAAGCGCTTCTGGGGGATTTGCTGGCCCTTATCGGCAGTGTCTGCGCCGCCTTTTATCTGCTACTGGGACGCAACCTGCGCCGCAAGCTCTCGCTGCTGGCCTACATTTGCGTGTGCTACGCCAGTGCTGCCGTGATCCTCTGGCTCCTTGTGCTGACCCTGCGCCTGCCGGTGACGGGATTTTCCGGTTCCACCTACGCCTGCTTCTGGGCCATGGCCCTGATCACCCAGCTGATCGGACACTCGAGTTACAACTGGGCCTTGAGGTGGTTCAGCACCAGCCTGATCGCCGTCAGTCTCCTCGGTGAACCGGTCGGTGCCACGATCATGGCCTACTTCCTGTTCGACGAAGGCTTGACCACCGCAAAGGTGATCGGCGGCGTCTTGATTCTGATCGCTATCACCCTGTCGGCTGTCGGTGAAAGCAGAAGTTCCTGAAACCCGCATAATTTTTCACTCCGGGTTTGGATTTGACAAAACCACCTCGATTCATTATCCATATCCGAAGCTGCGAATTTTCTATTCGCGAACCTTGAAACCGACACAGTGCGAGGGGAGAACATGGCCTACCGGAACATAATTCTGACGGTCGAAGAGGGCTTGGCGACCATCACCTTCAATCGGCCGAAGGCATTGAACGCGCTGAGCATCGACCTGCTTCAGGAGTTTGATCGGGCAATGGAAGAGGTTTCCAAAGACGACCTCATCCGGGTATTGATCCTGACCGGGGCCGGGGAAAAAGCCTTTGTCGCCGGCGCCGACATCACCGAACTGGCTACCTTCGATGCCTTGCAGGCCAAAGGATTTTCCCAAGCCGGCCACGACGTCATCGGTCGACTGCAGCTCCTGCCGATCCCGGTGATGGCCGCCGTCAACGGGTATGCGCTCGGCGGCGGCAGTGAAATCGCGCTGGCCTGCGATTTCATTTATGCGTCCGTGAACGCGATGTTCGGCCTGCCCGAGATCACTCTCGGGCTGATACCCGGATTTGGCGGGACCCAGCGTCTGCCGCGGCTGATCGGCAAGAACAGGGCCAAGGAAATGATTTTCACGGGCCAGATGATCACCGCAACCGAGGCGGAGCGGATCGGGCTGGTCAACAAGGTGTGCGCTTCGGAGGCGTTGATGGAAGAGGCGCTCAAAACTGCGCGCGTCATGGCATCCAAGGGCAAAGTGTCCCTGCGGGCCGCCAAGCAGGCGGTCAATACCGGTTCCGAGACGGATTTGATCACCGGGTGCAACTTCGAAATCGATGCCTTTGCCCTTTGCATGGCCAGTGAGGATGCCGCGGAGGGAACCCGCGCCTTCCTGGAGAAGAGAAAGCCTGTTTTCAAATGAGCGACGGTAAGGTGCGGATTCAGATCGCCTGGGGGGTTGCACTGGTGCTGGCCGGCCTGGGCGTGCTGTATCGTATTCCCCAGGTGATGCCGAAAATCACCCGGATCGAGCAGTTTGCCGCCGCCTCCGGGTTCATTTACTTCTGCTTCTACCTCATAGCGCTGATTCTGATCGTCGGGGGCGGCCGGAAAATCGTCACCTATTATAAACTGCTGAACCGCAACAAGCCGGCCAAATGACGCCGGGCGACGTCGATTCTAAAAATCCGACCCAATGCCCGTGTAGCATGCCGGCACGAACCCATTGACACTGCATCAAAAGGATAACTCATGGCCTCCAGGAAGGGGACGGTTGTTCTGATGGGCTCCGGAGAGCTTACCGCCACGATGGTCGAGGTGCACAAGGAGCAGTTGGCGCGCTTCGGCACCGCGCCGCGGGCGGTCTTTCTCGACACCCCGGCCGGTTTTCAGCTCAATGTCGACCAGATCTCACGCAGGGCGGTGGAGTATTTTCGTCTTCACGTTCGGCAACCACTCATCGTCGCCTCCTTTAAATCCAACGAGGAGCATACGCCATACGAGGCCGAGAAAGCCTTTCACCGGCTGCGGGAAGCCGATTACATCCTGATCGGACCCGGAAGCCCGACTTATGCCGTGCGCCAACTGCGCCCGACACCGGTACCGGATATTCTGGTCCGAAGAGTACAAGACGGCGGCTGTCTGGTGGCGGCCAGTGCGGCCGCCCTAACGGTGGGCCGCATGACCCTGCCGGTCTATGAAATCTACAAGGTCGGCTATGATCTGCACTGGGTCGAAGGGATGAACATTCTCGGGCCGCTTGGTTTCGACCTGGTGGTGGTGCCGCACTGGAACAATGCCGAAGGCGGGACGCACGACACCCGCTTCTGTTTCATGGGCAAACCCCGCTTCGACAAATTGGCAGCACTGTTGCCGGAAGCGGTGGCGATCTTCGGCCTCGACGAACACACCGCCTGCATCATCGACCTCGAAACTGAGGAAGCCCGCATCGCCGGCATCGGCCGCGCGGTGTTGCGCAGCGCCGGGGGTGAAAAGATTTTCGAAAAAGGGGATCGTTTTTCGATCGACATCCTGCGGGGACGAGCGGGTGCACCAAAGCGGGCCGCGCAACCCACCCCATCCCCGGAAAAAACGCCGGAAGCCGGCGAAGCGACGCCCCCTTCCTTCTGGGACGCCATCCATTCGCTGCGAGCGTCTTTTCTCGACGGGCTCGAGCGGCGAGACCCGAAGGCCATCGTCAATGCCCTTTTGGAACTGGACCGCACGCTCTGGCAGGCCCAATTGGATCTGGAGAACGAAGAGTTCATCTCACA
>JBATHN010000082.1:0-1617 GCA_049666885.1 Desulfobacterales bacterium | reverse complement strand
GATTTGTAGGTGGACAGCCAGCCAAAACCCATCGCCTCGAGCGGCGCGGCTTCGGGTTCGGGGCCGACATTCTCTGCCGGACCTGCACCATGGGTCTTGCCGAAGGTGTGACCACCCGCAGTCAGTGCCACGGTTTCATAGTCGTTCATGGCCATGCGTGCAAAGGTCTCGCGAACATCACGGCCGGAGGCGACCGGATCCGGGTTGCCGTCCGGGCCTTCCGGGTTCACGTAGATCAGCCCCATTTGCACGGCAGCGAGGGGGTTTTCGAGATCGCGATCGCCGGTGTAGCGGCTCTTGGGCTTGTCGCTCGTAGCCAGCCATTCATCTTCAGCACCCCAGTAGATGTCTTCTTCGGGTTCCCAGATGTCCTCGCGCCCGCCGCCGAAGCCAAAGGTCTTGAATCCCATCGACTCAAGGGCGCAGTTACCGGCGAGGATCATCAGGTCGGCCCAGGAGATCTTGTTGCCGTATTTCTGCTTGATCGGCCAGAGCAGACGGCGCGCCTTGTCGAGGTTCACGTTGTCGGGCCAGCTGTTGAGAGGCGCCAAGCGCTGATTGCCGGACCCTGCCCCGCCGCGGCCGTCGCCCATGCGGTAGGTGCCGGCGCTGTGCCACGCCATCCGGATGAAGAGCCCACCGTAGTGACCGTAGTCGGCCGGCCACCAGTCCTGCGAGTCGGTCATCAGCGCATAGAGGTCCTTCTTCAGGGCCTCCAGGTTGAGTTTCTTGAATTCCTCAGCGTAGTTGAACGCCTCGCCCATCGGATTGCTCATGTGAGAGTTCTGATGAAGAATCTTGAGGTTCAACTGGTTCGGCCACCAGTCCCGGTTCGACTTGCCACCGCCGGCAATGGGTTTGCTTGTCTTGCCCGTTACCGGGCACTTGCTGTCTTCACTCATAATGTTTCCTCCTTATTCATTTGATATTAGAACTAGATACTATATGATAACATCTATCAATTAGTGGCAAAAAATATATTAGACTTTCTCTGCCATACAATTGCTGCATATACCGAAAAAGTCCAACCTATGATTCAGAATTTTAAAATTAGTCTCTAAAGCGACCTCTTTTTTCATTTCATCCAGGCTATCCAGGTCTGGGTCGACAATTTTTTTACACTTGATGCAGATGACGTGTGGATGGGGAGTAGGCCGGTTTCCATCATATCGGTTGCTCCCATCCGGGAACCCTAATTCAAGAACTTCACCAAATGATTTAATCAATATAATATTTCTGTAAACAGTGGCAAGACTCATTGTCGGAAAGTCTCTTTTTATCTGGACATGGATATTTTCAACACTGGGATGGCCTTCACTTTTGGCAAGAATTTTAACGATAGCCAGCCGCTGAGGCGTTATCTTGTGGCCATTATCCCTTAATTTCTGGATGATGATTTCAAATCTTTTTTTATGGTCTGCCAACTGAAGCCTCTTTATCCTAAATAATAACTCTTTTCAACTAACATTGATTTTCTTTTCAGTCAACTCCTATTTGAATCGTTCACACATGATAACTTCAAGGGTTAATTTGTATCAATAAACTAATGACGGGTCCGTAAAAAGCCCGATATCTGCGTTACGCTTCATTTCTCGTCACTGCGGCGTACCATAAGTA
>JBATHN010000081.1:0-2193 GCA_049666885.1 Desulfobacterales bacterium | reverse complement strand
CTTCTTGCTAAGTTCAGTTCGGTGGTGTAAATACAAAAACTTCTTTAGTCCTAAACTGCCGTTGCCGGAGATTGCGTCACAATGTCTGAACATCAACCGCCGAATGAAGACCTCACATTTGCCGCCGGGGTGTTTGCAGTATTTCTGTGCATTCTTTTCGGGTCTAATGCAGTTGCGATAAAAATAACCTTTTCAGGAATGGGTGTTTTTACCACGGCCGCCATTCGATTTGGTGTTGCTGCCATTGCCATTTTCCTCTGGGCCAAAATCACCGGACAGAACACTGCTTTGAAAAAAGGACAACTGCACCAGGTGTTAATTTTTTCTTCGCTGTTTACGGTTCAGCTGTCATTATTTTACCTGGGACTCAGCAAATCCAATGCCTCCCGTGGAACCTTGCTGGCGAATCTGCTTCCATTTTTTATTTTATTTCTGGCTCATTTCTTTATAGCGGGGGATCGAATCACCAAACAGAAATTTTTTGGGATCCTTATGGGCTTTACCGGAGTGGTTTTCATGTTTATAGATGAGGAGAGCTTAAGCAATGGCTTTCGGACCGGCGATCTTATTATTTTGCTGGCGGTTTTTATCTGGTCCTGTTCCACTGTTTATTTAAAACGGGTAATCGGCACCTTCAGCCCTTTTCAATTGGTGATGTATTCAACCCTGTTTTCAGTGCCCTTCTTTATTGTCGAAGCCCTGCTGTGGGATGATTCAATGGTTTTCCATCTGGATGCGCCGGTCATCGGCGCCTTGCTCTACCAAAGCCTGGTGACCGCCTCTTTCGGATTTGTGGCCTGGAACACCATGCTCAAAAAATACGGTGCGGTATCCTTGCATGCCTTTGTATTTATCATGCCGATAGCCGGAGTTACCCTCGGGGGTCTGGTCCTGGGTGAGCCGATTACCATCAAGATCCTGCTGGCTCTGGTTTTCATCGTATCCGGAATTTTAGTCGTGCACTGGAAATCCAAAGAAGAGCCGCCGGTGTATCCGATCCGACGAAGTATCTGAAATTCAATATTTATGATCTTTAACCACAGAGACACTAATGTAGGGAGGGTTTGCCCTCCCTACTCTACTGGTGGAAAAATGCTATTGTTGTTTAGGATACTGTAGGTGCCGGGTTGATGAATCGTTTTACGTATTTGGCACACTTGGTAGGAGCGGCTTTAATCCGCGTTTAATGGCGAGCATTCAGCTGAAAATGAAAAAGTTAATCTATTTTATTTTTGCAAGTTTAATTTTGCTGGCGGGGTATAAATTTCTGACGTCTACCCACCAGGACTTCAGCAATGGTTTCGCCGGCGAAAGGATAGTCTGCTTTGGTGACAGTCTGACTTTCGGGACCGGGGCATCCAGCGGAAAGGACTATCCGTCGCAGCTATCGAAGATGATTTCCAGACCGGTAATTAATGCCGGCGTGCCCGGTGATACAACGGCCAGCGCCTTAAAGCGGCTTGAGCGGGATGTCTTATCATACTCGCCTGATATCGTTCTCATCACCCTGGGCGGCAATGATTTGAAAAATGGTGTTGGCAGGGACGTTGCGTTTAAAAATCTAAAGATGATCGTCAGCCTGATCCACAACCAGGGTGCCCGGGTAGTGATCGGTGGATTGTCTATTCCATTTAGAGATCGCGGTTTTGGAAGGGGCTATCAAAAACTGGCCGACGAGACCGGCGCCACGCTGGTCCCCAACATCCTCGAAGGCATCATGGGCAACCGCAAATTAATGAGCGATCCGATTCATCCCAATAATGCCGGATACAAAATAATAGCAGAGAAGTATTATGAAGCAATGTTGCCGTAATATTCGGTTTAGATTTCGTGATGATATCCAATCAAAAGTATGAGGAATTTATATGCTGTCTTCATAGCCGTCATCTACAATTCAGTCGAAGTGTGGGTTTCGTATGGCTAATATACAATATCGGAAACTCACTTAGAAAGTGGAATTTTACACCTGGAGGTAAAAGGTACGTCCGTTCTATTCATAAATTTATCGGCTTTGTTTTTTCAGTAACTTCAATAGATATTAGATATTTAGTATCTGTTTCTGGATTTGTCCAATCTCCGATGGTCTGCTGCCCCGACTCACTGCCTTGCTTACCGTAGCGATTCTGAAACAGCTGCTCATGACGGTGGTGGTCCCGCTGAAAGAGGGATTGAATGTGACCGCGTAGCCGGTCA
>JBATHN010000080.1:0-14398 GCA_049666885.1 Desulfobacterales bacterium | reverse complement strand
GGTGCGTCATTTTCATTCACCGTGACGGCTGCCGCAAGTGCCTGTGCGTGTTTTAAGCAAGGCTCAGTTTCCGATCCAGAAAAGGGCAATTTTCATAGAAAAAGTCAGTTCTATTCTGTGCGCATCGGCCGCAAGACGTTAATGGGCCGTGCAGAGGAGGAGATATGACCCGAGTGGCTGTGGTGGGTGCGACGGGATATGCGGGCGCCGAGTTGGTGAGGTTGCTTGCCGGTCACCCGCACATCGAGCTGACCGTTTTAACATCCCGCAAATATGCCGGCCAGAGCTTTAAAAGCGTCTATCCGGCCATGTCCGGATTTATGCAATTGAACTGTGAGGCCTTCGACAGCCGCCGGGTCTGCGAACAGGCGGATGTGGTTTTCACGGCCCTGCCCCACAAACTGCCGATGGAAATCGTACCCGGTCTGATCGACCAGGGCAAGAGAGTGATCGACCTTTCGGCCGATTTCAGGTTTCGGGATGCCGCGCGATACGAGGCGCATTATCAGCTCCACACGGCCAAAGACCTGTTGCCCCGCAGTGTCTACGGCTTATCTGAAATATATGGTGACGAGATTCGGACGGCTCCCCTGGTGGGCAATCCCGGTTGTTATCCCACCAGCGTTCTGCTGCCGCTTGTACCGCTTGTTAGGGAAGGGCTGCTGGACCTGAAAACCCTCATCGCGGACGCCAAATC
This sequence comes from Desulfobacterales bacterium, assembly GCA_049666885.1. GTDB lineage: Bacteria > Desulfobacterota > Desulfobacteria > Desulfobacterales > SG8-13 > JARFQH01. The sequence goes on along the minus strand of JBATHN010000080.1, from coordinate 13,701 downwards.
CGGTGTGAGCGGTGCCGGGCGCTCACCGTCTTTGACCACACTCTACTGTGCGGTGAGCGAATCGTTCAAAGCCTACAAGGTTGCCGGTCACCGGCACAGTCCCGAAATGGAGGAGGTTCTCGGCCGGGAGGCCGGCCAGACGGTGACGCTGACCTTTGTACCGCACCTCGTGCCGATGTCGCGTGGCATGGAGACAACCATCTACGCCCACCCGGTCGCCGGCGTCGAGCGCGAGGACATCGAGCGCTGCCTGAAGGAATTTTACCGCGAACGGCCATTCGTGCGTCTTTGTGCCGACGGCCAATCGCCGGACACCCTCAACGTGCGCGGGACGAACTTTTGTGACATCGGCTTTGTCTTTGACGCGCGCAACAACCGCCTAATTCTCCTGTCGGCCATAGACAACCTGGTCAAGGGGGCGGCCGGACAGGCGGTGCAGAACATGAACATCATGCTCGGCCTGCCTGAAACGGCTGGATTGATGCAGGTTCCCTATCCGCTGTAGGTGTCGGGATCGACCAGCTGCCGCCGTCGGCGGGAGAGTTAAACGCTCACGGCCCTTAAACTACCACTGGTTCCGGGTTCCAGGTTCCGAGTTTCGAGTTTCAAGTTTATATTTGCGGATCTGATTCTATCTTCATACAAAAAGCGGTCGCTGAGGTTGGATCTTGTTTGACACCTCTCTTCCAATTTCGGCAACGACGCCAGGAGGTTCTTGACATCGATCGCTTATTGAAATAGTAGAGACCGGAAATCAAAAGGTCCCACCCGCTTACTTGGAAACACCATAAAAAAGGAGGTTGACGATGTCGGCAAAACTCATCAAAGGCACGGAAATCCGCGAAGAAATCCTGGAGGAAATCACGGCAGAGGTTGCCCAAATCAAAGCAAAGCACGGTGTGGTCCCCGGGCTTGTCACGATTCTCGTGGGAGAAAATCCGGCCTCCATCTCTTATGTGACCCTCAAGATCAAGACCGCTCACCGCGTCGGCTTCAAAGAGATCCAGGACAGTCAACCACCGGATATTTCCGAGGCGGACCTACTGGCGTTGATCGACAAATACAATAAGGATGATTCGATCAACGGCATTCTGGTCCAGCTGCCGCTTCCCAAACACGTCAATGAAAAAAAGGTCCTCAATGCCATCGATCCGGATAAAGACGTGGATGGTTTCCATCCGGTCAACGTGGGACGCCTGATGATCGGCGGCAGCGAGGTCAAGTTTCCGCCGTGCACACCGGCCGGTATCCAGGAAATGATCGTTCGCGCCGGCGTGGAAACCAGCGGCGCCGAGGTGGTGGTAGTCGGACGTTCCAACATCGTCGGCAAGCCGATCGCCAACATGATGGTGCAGAAGGGTCCCGGTGCCAATTCGACGGTTACCGTGGTTCACACCCGCACGAAGGACCTCGCCGCTCATTGCAAGCGGGCCGACATTCTGATCGTGGCCGCCGGCGTTCCAGGCCTGGTGAAACCGGAGTGGATCAAGCCGGGGGCCTGTGTCATCGACGTCGGCGTCAACCGCGTGGGTGAAAAGGTCAGCGAAAAAACCGGTAAAAAAATCGCGATTCTGAAAGGCGATGTCGATTTCGATGCGGCCAAGGAGATCGCCGGTTGGATCACCCCGGTTCCGGGTGGTGTTGGACCGATGACCATTACCATGCTCATGAAAAATACGCTCAAATCCCTGAAATTCCGCCTGGGAATTGCCTGAAGACTGAATAACAGTTCATGGGGGAGGCGACCGGCCTCCCCCGTGAGCTGATCCTCAACCTACCTGCCCTCATAATTTCACGGTAAAATTCGAAATTCTTTGCAAACCAGTTTCACCAGAAAGCTTTGTTAATAGGGGTCTACAGATCCCTGCGCGTGCGCGCCCTTGACTGGCAAAGCTTTTCGATTTCACTCCTGACATTTTTCTTGACAGGCAGCGAGGCATAGGGTAGCATATAAAAGACTTGAAAAATGCAAGGGCAAAGTCACCGAAAGGCGGCGACGCAAAACCATGGGTCTACAGCCGTGAGGCCAAGATTGCCAGGTTGCCAAAGTCAGTTTTTTTACGCGCCTTTGGGTATTTGGCCCAAGGGCTTTTTTTTTACTAAAGCATTGGTCGTTGCCGGCCGATACTATTATCAGAAAACGACTGATTAACCGCTTTCGCAAAATTTTAAGGTGGGAAGCCCGTTAAAGAGGGCTACGAGGTTTGAGTAGCCTGGAATGCACCGATATCAATATAATATACTGTAATTATTATAGGATATATTTGCCATGCGAAAAAAAATCTCCCTGGTTATCCTGAGTAATTCCGGAGCTTCGGCCAAACAGTTCACGATTTCCGCCATATTTCTAAGGGTGTTCATTTTAGGCTGCTTGATGGCCGCCACCGCTCTGGGTTACGATTATTACCACCTGAAGATTTCAGCCGTTACCGCGCTCGACAACACCCTTCAGCTCAGCAACCAGACCGATGAAGTCATGCGGCAGCGTGAGCAGATCCAGGAGTTTGCTGAAGAAATTTCGACCCTTAAGACCAAATTGGTCGCGCTCAACGATTTCGAGAAAAAGATCCGCATCATTGCCAACATCGAAAGCAGGGAAGAACAGGACAACCTGTTCGGCATCGGTGGTTCGATTCCCGAGGATCTCGACACCCAAATCCCGTTGACTCAGAAACACAACAGCCTGATACGGGAAATGCACGAACAGGTCGGTCAGCTGCACCTTGCCACTCACAATCAGGACCAGAATTTCGACACCCTGCTGAAAAGTCTTCAGGATCAGCATAGCCTGCTGGCCTCAACCCCGGCCGTGCGGCCCTGCCCGGGATGGACGACCTCCAGTTTTGGTTACCGGATTTCCCCTTTCACCGGGCGCCGGGAGTTTCACAAAGGCTTCGACATTGCCAATCGCAAGGGAACCCCTATTACCGCCACTGCCGATGGGATGATTGCCTTTGCCGGGCCTAAAGGTCTGCTGGGCAATACGGTTGTCGTCGACCACGGACACGGTATGGTGACCCGTTACGGCCACCTCGAAAAAGTGATGGTCAAGCGCGGCACGCCGGTCAAGAGGGGCGACACGATCGGCTTGATGGGCAACACCGGTAGAAGCACGGGACCTCATGTGCACTATGAAGTCCACCTGAACGGCATTCCGGTCAACCCAGACAAGTACATCCTCAACTAGTTTCCGTCCATAATTGGCTCTTTTCCGCAATTCCCCGCCTGCTTCGGGACAGATCGGCGTCAATCACGCTACAAGACGTGACAGGCTTACGGAGTCGCTTGTGCGGGGCACATGATACGCCTCCGCGCAATGCCGCTGATTTCCTTGAACTTGCAGTAATTGGCGATTTCTGAATCGGAAACTGATCAGTGCCCTTAATGAAACCGTGGATGGGCACTAACCAGTCCCACAACCAAATTTCTCCGATTACGGTTCCGAGAGTCGGCATCACCCAAATGAAGGGGTGCCGACCCGTCTTTTTTGATCCCGATCGATGTGCGACAGCCGCTGCTACCGGCAGAGCGGCCGCTCATTCGAACCTTCTCTTTTTGCGCCTCTTGAAATGCCTTTCGCCGGCTCTTGGCGATTTCGACTCCGGGATCCTGATTAATTAACGTTTTAAGGTTGAGACCACAGGTCCATGTGCTATAATCACTCCCTTCGACCAGCTTTAAGGTTTGCTTTTTACCAGGGAGGTTTACGCCATCATGCTTTCAAGTTTTCTTACCAAAGTGTTCGGCAGCAAAAATGAGCGGGAGTTAAAGAAACTCCAGCCTATCATAGAACAGATCAATGCCCTCGAGACCGATCTGAGGGCTTTGAGTGACGACCAGTTAAAGGGTCATACGGCCAAATTCAAAGAGCGCCTGCATAACGACGAACCGTTGGATGACCTGTTGCCGGAGGCTTTTGCTGTGGTCAGGGAGGCGTCGCGACGCACCCTCAACATGCGCCACTTCGATGTGCAGTTGCTCGGCGGCATCGTCTTGCATCAGGGCAAGATCGCCGAAATGAAGACCGGTGAGGGGAAAACGCTGGTGGCGACCCTGCCGGCATATCTGAACGCCCTGACCGGCGAGGGTGTTCACATCATTACGGTGAACGATTATCTGGCCAGCCGCGATACCCGATGGATGGGAACCATTTTCACATTCTTGGACCTGACGGTCGGGACCATCGTTCATGGCCTGGATGATGCCGAGCGAAAAAAGGCCTATGGGGCGGACATCACCTACGGCACCAACAACGAGTTTGGTTTCGACTACCTGCGGGACAATATGAAGTTCGATCGCCAGAGCCTGGTGCAAAGAGAACTTCACTACGCGATCGTCGACGAGGTCGACAGCATCCTGATCGATGAAGCCCGGACGCCGTTGATCATTTCCGGGCCGGCCGAACGGTCGACCGATTTGTACTACCAGGTCAATAACATCATCCCGCGCCTCAAAAAGGAGAGCGACTACTCGATCGACGAAAAGGCCCGCACCGTCGTTTTGACAGAGGAAGGGGTGGCCAGGGCCGAGAAGCTGCTGCAGGTCGACAACATCTACGACCCCAAGCACATCGAACTGCTGCACCACGTCAACCAAGGGCTCAAGGCCCACACCCTGTTCAAGCGCGACGTCGACTACATTGTAAAGAACGGCGAGGTGATCATCGTCGACGAGTTCACCGGTCGACTTATGCCGGGACGCCGTTACAGTGAGGGGCTGCATCAGGCCTTAGAGGCCAAGGAAGGCGTCAAGATCGAAAACGAAAACCAGACGCTCGCCACGGTGACCTTCCAGAACTACTTTCGAATGTACGATAAACTGGCCGGCATGACCGGTACCGCCGATACCGAGGCGGTCGAATTCAAAAAGATATACTCTCTCGAGGTCATGGTCATTCCGACCGACAAGCCGATGATCCGCAAGGACTCCTCGGACGTCATCTACAAGACGCGCCGTGAGAAGTACAATGCTGCCATCGACGAAATCGTCGAACTTCATCGCGAGGGACAGCCCGTTTTGGTGGGCACCATTTCGATCGATGTGTCCGAGCAGGTCAGTGACAGCTTGAAGAAAAGAGGCATCAAGCACACGGTGCTCAACGCCAAGATTCACGAAAAAGAGGCCGAGATCATCGCCATGGCCGGCCAGAAGGGGGCGGTGACCATATCCACCAACATGGCCGGGCGCGGCACCGACATCGTTCTCGGCCAGGGGGTGACGGAACTGGGGGGGTTGCACATCCTCGGCACGGAAAGACATGAGAGCCGCCGGATCGACAATCAGCTTCGAGGGCGTTCCGGCCGCCAGGGTGATCCCGGCTCCTCACGGTTTTATCTTTCCCTGGAAGACGACCTGCTGCGGATTTTCGGCGGTGAGCGGATCACCGGCATCATGGACCGGCTCGGCATGCAGGAAGGCGAACCGATCGAACACGGACTGATCAGCCGGGCGATCGAAAACGCCCAGTCGAAGGTGGAGGGCCACAACTTCGAAATCCGCAAACAGTTGCTGGAATACGATGATGTCATGAATCAGCAGCGCGAGGTGATTTACCGCCAGCGGCGCGAGGCGCTCTTCGGAAAAGACCTGAAGTCATCCATCCTGGAAATCATCGAGGAAGAGTCGGAGGAGATTGCCGGCGCCTTTGCCGACGAAAGGGCACCGGCCGAGGAGTGGGATTTCAAAGGTCTCAACGAAGCCGTGTTCAAACAGTTTAACTTCCGCCTGCCAACCTTAGAGGGCGATACACTCGATGGGCTCACCCAGGAGGGCCTGGCCCAGTTGATCAACGACGAAGCCGTCAGGATCTATGAGGAAAAGGAAAAAGCCATCGGGCCGGAGGACTTCCGCCAACTCGAGCGCATCGTCATGCTCCAGAACGTGGACAATCTCTGGAAGGATCATCTGCTGTCCATGGACCACCTCAAGGAGGGGATCGGTCTGCGGGGCTATGCCCAGCAGAATCCGCTGCTGGTATACAAGAAAGAGGGGTTCGAGATGTTTCAGGAGATGATCGCGAGGATAAAAGAAGAAACTCTCGGGATCCTTTTCAGAATTCAGCTTGCCGAACCCCAGAAAATGAAAGAGATTCAGCGGCCGCGGGAACAACAGCTGACCTATTCGGGGTCAGGAGAACCGCAAAAAAAGAAACCGGTAAAACGGGCCGATAAAAAAATCGGTCGCAACGCACCTTGCCCCTGCGGCAGCGGCAAGAAATACAAAAAATGCTGCGGAAAATAGGGATTGTTTAAGGGTAGCAGGGCAGTAATCGGAGTGTGGCCTACCTCATACAACAGCTGTCAGAGGCTGTTTGCGCTATTAATTGCCGGTGGACTCCCCGCCGTGATTTTGGTATCATAAATATATCCGGGTGCCGTTCCGGATAAAGACAAGGTTTTTGGGCGCAACCCTTTACAACGTTCAAATCAAGTGCTTATATTGAAAACCTAAGGCGCGAATGTATCGGTTTGCGCCTATTTCGGGGCAGAGCCGTTTTCGATGATGATATCCCCGGGGCTTTTCGGCTGAAAGGATTTGCGAGCCGATAGACGTATACCGACAAAATACGGGTATCCCTGCTCTACACGGCATCATCGAATGGTACAAAAACTCTGCATAGCGCGGCGCATCACTGATTTCCGGCATTCCGCATAAAAAACCTATTGACGGCAGCACGTTTCCCGGGGCAATCCGTTTTTTGGGGAATCAACATGAGCGAGTACAATCCTGAATTCGAAGAAGACATCGCTTCAGAAACGGAATCGGAAATCAGCGAACCGCCTTTGTATCGGGTGTTGCTCCTCAACGACGATTACACGACGATGGACTTTGTCGTCGAGGTCCTCAGATCTGTTTTCAACAAGTCGATGGAAGAGGCCACGCGTATCATGCTCAATGTCCATCATGCAGGCGCCGGGCTCTGCGGCGTTTTTTCCTTTGAAGTTGCTGAAACCAAAGTGGATACCGTTCATGCCCTGGCGAGGGAACATGGGTTTCCGCTCAAAAGCACCATGGAGAAAGAATAAAAGATGATAAGCAAGGAACTCAGCGTAACCTTGGGGCTGGCCGTGCGGGAAGCGAAAAAGCGGCGCCACGAGTATGTGTGTGTCGAACACATCCTCTTCGCCATCTTGTACGACAGCGTTGGCATCGAAATAATCGAAAACTGCGGCGGCAACATTGAGAAAATGAACCGGGCGCTGGAGGAATTTTTCAACGATAAACTGGAACGGGTTGCTGACGGCACCGAATACGTTCTTCAACAAACCATTGCATTTCAGCGGGTGATCCAGCGAGCGGTCAATCACGTCAGATCGGCCGAAAAGCAAGAGGTTGAAGTCAGTGACATCCTGGCATCCATTTTCCTTGAAAAAGATTCTCATGCTGCCTTCATTCTTCAGCGCGAAGGCGTTACCCGCCTGGACGTTTTGAATTTCATTTCGCATGATGTGTCGAAGTCCCCATACGATGCAGAGCAGGAGGGTTTCGCACCCACCGATCGGCGCGACAAGTCGAAAAAGGGGGATCCGCTTTCGATGTTCACGGTGGATTTGGTCAAAATGGCGGCTGACGGGAAACTCGACCCTCTGATCGGCCGTGCTCTCGAGACCGAACGCACCATGCAGGTCCTTTGCCGCAGGCGCAAAAACAATCCGGTGTTCGTAGGGGATCCCGGTGTCGGCAAAACGGCGATGGCCGAGGGTCTGGCCCAGAAAATCAATTCAGGCGACGTACCCGAAATCCTCAAAGACGTCCGGATTTTCTCACTTGATCTGGGCGGCATGCTGGCAGGCACCAAGTTTCGCGGCGATTTCGAGCAGCGCCTCAAGGGAGTCATCCAGGCGTTGCAGCGGATGCCCAATGCGATTCTGTTCATCGACGAAATCCACACCATCGTGGGAGCCGGGGCGACCAGCAGTGGCTCCATGGATGCATCAAACATACTAAAACCGGTGCTGGCCACCGGCGACATCCGCTGTATCGGTTCGACCACCTATGAAGAGTACAAAAACCATTTCGAAAAGGATCGTGCCCTGTCGCGCCGTTTCGAAAAAATCGAAATTTCCGAACCGCCGATCAAGGAAACGATACAGATTCTCAAAGGTCTCAAGTCCCGTTACGAAGAACATCACGGGATTACATACACCGATTCGGCCTTGAAGTCGGCTGCGGAGCTGAGCGCGAAATTTCTGAACGACCGCTATCTACCGGACAAAGCCATCGACGTCATCGACGAAGCCGGAGCCTTCGTCCGGCTTTCCGGTTCTGCGCGTCGTAAAAACATCAACCCGACGGATATCGAAAAAATTATCGCCAAAATGGCGCGTATCCCCACCCGCAGCGTTTCGACCTCGGACCGTATCAAGCTCGAGAACCTCAACAAGGAACTTGAATCGGTTGTTTTCGGGCAGGATGAAGCGATCCAATCGCTGGTGACGGCCATCAAACGGACCCGAGCCGGTCTGGGCGCCCCGGGCAAGCCGGTCGGCTCCTTCCTGTTCACCGGTCCGACCGGTGTCGGCAAGACCGAGGTGTCGCGGCAGTTGGCCCGGATCCTGGGTGTCGAGTTCCTGCGTTTCGACATGAGCGAGTACATGGAAAAACATACCGTGGCTCGCCTGATCGGTGCCCCTCCGGGATACATCGGTTTTGACCAGGGCGGTCTGCTGACCGATGGGATCCGAAAGCACCCCTACAGCGTTCTGCTGCTCGACGAGATCGAAAAGGCTCATCCGGACCTGTTCAATATTCTGCTGCAGGTAATGGACCATGCGACCCTGACCGACAACAACGGCAAGAAAGCCGATTTTCGAAACGTCATCCTCATCATGACCTCCAATGCCGGTTCGCGTGAAATGAGCAACCGCTCCATCGGTTTCGGCGACGGACATAAGGATGCCGAGCACAAGGGGCAAAAGGCGATCGAAGGGTTTTTCAGCCCGGAATTCAGAAACCGTCTGGATGCCACCATCTCCTTCCATTCCCTGACCATCGACATCATGGAGCTGATCGTCGACAAATTCATTAATGAATTGAACGGCCAGCTGTCTGCCCGCAAGGTGTTTCTGACCATCACGCCGGAAGTCCGTACGTGGCTGGCAAAGAAAGGCCACGACCCGTCATACGGTGCACGTCCCTTGGGACGCCTTATTCAGACCGATATCAAAGACCGGCTGTCCGATGAAATTCTCTTTGGGCGGTTGACCAAGGGCGGGGTCATCACCGTTGATCTCAAAGACGACCAGCTGGAATTTGCATGATCGAATCCGATGATGGCAATTCTGGGAACCGGCAACCCGACTGCTGGGCCGCCGGTCCGACCGCCGGTCCGAAATCAGATTCTATAGACTTCCAAATAATAATTTTGGCAAGGCAGAGCGATGAAGTCGTATAAATCATACGTCGACGAGCGATAACGCAGTCCAAAGTCTTTATATGGAAGCCTATACTTACCCTGTCTGAAACACCGCGTACAAAGGGCTCACTCAAAAACAACGTTACATTTTGGACGCCGATGCCATCCGGTTCGGACGCGCTGTAAAAACTTGGGATATTCCGATGTTCCCTCGTTTTCGCGCCCTGCCTGCCGGGCTTCTCAAGGCCCAAAATGGCGAACTTATTTTTTCGTGATCCCTAAGCGTCGTTATGCCGGTATTTCTTCTTTCCGATAAAATCGCCTTTCCACCACCCCACTTCGCAACCCCCGAAGGCCTGCTGGCCGTTGGTGGCGACTTGAGCCAGGAACGTCTTTTGCTTGCCTACCGGATGGGTATCTTTCCGTGGTACTCTGAGGACGAGCCGATCCTTTGGTGGTCGCCCGACCCGCGGCTCATACTCTATCCGAGAACGCTTCACGTTTCCAGAACCCTGAAAAAGGTTTTTAAAAAAAAGGTGTTTACGGTCACCATGGACCGGGCCTTCGAGGAAGTGATCACCGCTTGCGCCCAGACCCGCCTGCAGAACCGCGAGGGGACCTGGATTGTCGACGGCATTCACGATGCCTACTGCCGTCTGCACCTTTCCGGTTATGCCCACTCGGTGGAAACATGGACGGACGGACGGCTGGCCGGCGGGCTGTACGGTGTTTCTCTGGGGCGGTGTTTTTTTGGAGAATCGATGTTTTCACGGGCCGACAACGCCTCCAGCGTGGCCTTGGTCGCCCTCGTGCGCTTCCTTAAGAGCCTGTCTTTCGACTTCATTGATTGCCAGGTGACCACGGCCCACCTGAAGCGCTTTGGGGCCTGTGAAATCCCACGGTCCCGATTTCTGAAAGAGCTGCGGCACGCGCTGACGGCCCCGACCTTGAAGGGACAGTGGAATATTAATTCTGTGGCCGATGCGGGCATTGCAGAAGGGACAGCCGGCGAGTAACCCGCGCGACAGCCGTCCAGTTGACAAGACGCCCCAGGCCCGGCTACAAGACTGCGCATCGCCGGCCGCCGGTTGTTTAAGGCGGGAAGAGCGATGTGGATGGACAATCAAACCGTTTACCCCGGAGGAAGGTCATGGAAAAGGAGTGCATCTTCTGCAACATCGTTAACGGCAAGACCGATACCCGTTTTGTATTCGAGGACGATCGGCTGGTTGTTTTCAAAGATATCAATCCCCATGCCCCGGTCCACGATCTGATCGTACCGCGCCGGCACATCCGCAGCATCAACGACATGACCGATGCGGACCAGGGTCTCGTAGCGCACATGCTAACGGTAGGTCGGGATGTAGCCAGGGAGCGGGGTATCAACGCCTCCGGATACAAATTGGTGTTTAACGTGGAGTGGGGCGGCGGCCAGCGGATTTTTCATCTGCACATGCACCTTCTGGGTGGATGGAAAAAATAATGATATCCAATCAGAAGGCGGCCGCTGCGGCCGGTCTCTACATTCACATTCCCTTCTGCCGCAGAAAATGCAGGTACTGCGATTTTTACTCCGTCACCGACCCTTCCCTGCAACCCGCCTACCTGAACGCCTTGCAACAGGAAATGCGGCTTGCCGCAGCCTCGCAACCCGCCCTGAGCTTCGACACGCTTTACCTTGGCGGAGGCACACCGTCCGCATTAGGGACTGGTGCTGTAGTAGAAATCATTTATGCGGCCCGCCGGGCTTTTTCATTTCTGCCGGATACCGAGGTCACGGTCGAGGTCAATCCCGGGACGGTCGACTTCGATTCATTGCAACGGCTCCGTCAGGCAGGCGCCAATCGGCTCAATGTCGGGGTCCAGTCCTTCCGGGATCGGAACCTGGCGTTTCTGGGCCGAATCCACAGCACGATCGAGGCGGAGAGGGTCCTGGAATGGTCGCATGCGGCCGGTTTCGACAACATAGGCATCGACCTGATATACGGCATCCCCGGTCAGACGCCCGACAGCTGGAAGATCGATCTGGTAAGGGCGCTTGGCTGCGACCTCTCACATCTTTCCTGTTACAGTCTTACCTTCGAACCCGGTACCCCGCTGGAAGCAGACTTGAGACGCGGAAAATTCGCGGCTGCAGGTGAAGATCGGGTTGCGGAGCTCTACCTTCAGGCTTTAGAGGTATTGGGAAGAGGGGGCTTCGAGCAGTACGAGATTTCCAACTTTGCCCTGTCCCGCGGCCGACGCTCGCGCCACAACTGCAAGTACTGGTCTTTTTCACCCTACCTGGGACTAGGCCCCTCGGCCCATTCGTTCATCGAGCCCGAACGATTTTGGAATTGCGCGGATGTCGATCGCTATATTAGACAGTTGGATAACGGTCGACGGCCGATCGAGGAAAGCGAAACCCTGAACCGTGAAAAGTTGATGATCGAAACGGTCTATCTCGGTCTGCGTCTCATAGACGGGATCGACATCTCCGTTTTTAACGACCGGTTCGGGATCGATTTCATGGAGCACTTCGGTGCGACGTCGGCGGCTTTCGAACAGGAGGGATTGCTGACGACAACCGCCGGACACTGCCGGTTGACGCCGCGCGGAATGCTGCTCCTCGACACCATTGCGGCTGCTTTGATCGACTGTATCGTATAGTGTCTCGTCACACTTAAATTGTCTTTTCCATTGTCGCCCGTTGCTCGATATTTCAAGCGTTGGTACATAACAACGACCATCGCCAGTGTTGGTTTAGGTTTCAGATTTCAGCCCTGCCGCTGGCCTGAAAAGCGGCCAGTATGATCGATAAAGAAACTATGCCATTTTGGCGTAGTTTCATACGAGGGCTTGCCCGCCCGCTTCAAATAATGCCAAATACCTAAATACAATAGTCAGGACGCTTCAAAAATGACACGACACTAAATGCTCTTGCGCAGTTTGCGGATGTCGCCGATGCGGATCGTAAAGTTCTGGGCATCGAAGAATTCGATCAACGGAATGACGTACTTGCGGGAGGCGGCGGTCATCTCCTTGAACTGTGGGGTTGAAATTTCCCCGTTGACCGTCAGGAATTCGACCAGTCGTTGCTTCAGACGGGTGACGGCGTCGGCGTCGAAATAAAGGTCTTCTTTAACTTTGACGAGGCGGCCTTCTTGCACCAGCAGGTTGAGGACATCCCGGGCCCGTGACGGATCGGCGGTCAACTGCTTGCCGAGCTCCTTGAAGTACGGGGGCTGAAGACCACTATCGCTGTAAGTCTTGATGATCTTCTCCCGGATGTCTTCCTGGTCGGCGCCGAGGGCGACCGTGTGCGAGGCCAGACGCACGGTGTCTTCCACCACGCTGATATCTCCATTCTTGAGCATCTGGTTCATCAGCAGGTTGAACAGCTTGGGACTCAGGTTCGGCGGAAGCTTGGTCTTCAGCTCTTCCTTGGGCATGCCGGCCTTGAGTGGGTTGGTTTTGTGATACCTCTCGAGATGTCCGGTCAGGTCCTGCCTGAGTTGCTGAAAGCTGTTGGCGTGCATGTAGATGCGGCTGTCGCGGTCCACGAGGAGCACGGTTTTATGGCTGAGCAGGGCCTGCAGCTGCTGTTCGAGGGATTTTTCGGTGATGTTGGTCATCAGGACGAGATCGGAAAAGGCCGCGCCGGCGTGGCCGGTCTGATCGATGTAATAAGCGATCAACTCTTCCTTAGATCGTTCGGCGATGCTCTGCAACCCCTGAAAGACCTCGGTCTTGAAGCGTTTGTGTTTGGGAGGAATCGGGTTGAGCACCTGCCCGCCGCCGATGGTCCTCACCGGCGAATAACTCCGGATCACGAAGCGGTCGTCCTTGACAAGGCAGACCGGTTCATCCAGACGCAGTTGCACCGCCGCTTTTTCTCCCGGCGGGAGCTCTTCGCGGTCGAGTAGGACCAGGTTGCCCAGAATCTCGCTGGTTCCGGTGTGAAATCTGACCCGGGTACGGTTTTTGATCGGCTTCTTGTTGCTGGAAAGGTACTGCAGCTGCAGGTCGACCATGAAACTTGGTTTGAGGGTTCCCGGCAATGCCAGCATTTCCCCGCGGTTGATGGCGGCTTTTTCGAGCCCTTGAAAATTGATGGCGGTTCGCTGGCCGGCTTCGGCCGTATTGACGGCCTGGTTGTGGACCTGAATCCCGCGCACCCTGGAGGTGATCATCGACGGGTAGATCATGACGGTGTCGCCGACCTGCACCCGACCGGAGATCAGGGAGCCGGTGATCACGGTGCCGAAGCCCTTCATGGTGAACACCCGGTCGACCGGCAGTCGGAACAGACTCGACATGCTGCGTTCGGGCACTTGGGCGCAGATTGTTTCCAGTACGCGGCTAAA